>CAYMLC010000301.1:0-4776 GCA_964390765.1 uncultured Nitrospirales bacterium | reverse complement strand
GCTCTTCCGAGATGCCGATGAAGTAGTAGTACTCGTCGTGCCGCAGCGTGGGGTCGGCCGCAATGCCACCGGTAACCCAGCGCGGCACGCTGGCCAACGGCTGCGCCTGGTCCAATGCGGTTTCGCTGGCTTCCCCGTAGTCCACCCGGCGTGTCGTATTGCAGCCCGTCATCACAGACAGCAGCACGGCCCCGGCCACCATGTAGGCAAGTGTCTTCTTGAACATGTCCTCTGCACTCCCATCCGCTCGCGGTTGCAGGTGGCCCCACTGGCCGCCCCCACCAACAGCTTTGGTTGCTCCTTTACGACCTCGTGTACTCTTATCGATGCTGCGGAACGCCGGGGCTACCGGTGCGCCGCACTCGCCCGCGAACGCGCGCGTTCAACCTCTCGTTCGTAGATGCGATGCGTCTTTACCGTATCGGCACTGTCGCGCCGGTTACCCAACCGCGCCACGGCAATAATGGTGCCGCGCTTGCGGGCTTCCATGATGGGGTCGATGCCGCCGCCTTCCACGCCAGCGATATGGCCAATGTAGGTCTCGTCCAAACCCACGGTGTCCGTCGGCGCGGGATAGAGTTGCCGCACCGGCATGCCCCGTTCGTCTTGCAGCCAGACCTCAATATTGGACGGCGGCGCGACATCGGGCCCGAAGACCCACATGCGCTCGCCATTGGCAGAGCGCAGATAGGTGCGCATATAGCCGTTGTCGCTGGCGTAGGTCCGGCTGATGACGTTGAAGTATTCGCGCCGGTCGACGCGCGTGGATACAGCCGTGCCGCCCAACGCGGAGCGCGGCACCGCAACGTCTTGTGCCCCTTTCTCGATTACCGTCAGGCCCGCGGCCGGCCAGTAGCGCGGCGCCTGGCCCCGCGCCTCGACGGCCTGCGGATCCTCGGGCGTTTGGTTCGGGTCGAACATGACAATGGTTACGACCTTATCCCCACGAATCCACTCCAGGTACTCGTCTTCCACGATGAAGGGCAGTGCACCGGAAGAGGTATACGGGGTGCTCGCCATCGTCTCGACCCACCCGTTCACAACACGTGGAAAGGGCTGGTTCGGATTCGAAACCATAAGCTCCAGCGCGACCACACGCGCCTTGATGCGGTTCAGTTCGCGCCGCCATTGCGCAATACGGTTGCTCAGACTCTCCACCACCGCAGGGGGCATCAGCCGGTCCCGCTGCGCGTCGTCGGCGCGCAATCGCCGCTCGTTCTCCGAGACCAAGGCCACCTGCTTGGAAACATCGGCGCCACCCGTGGCCGTGTTGCCGGTGGAGGCCGCCACATGGTGCGCGTTGGCGGCATCGATCTGCGCGAGCGCCTGCGCCGATTGCGTCGTCAGCGTCTGTCGCGCATCCGGCGAAAGCAGCGTAGACGCTCGCTGCGCGTTTTCCTGAAGACGCTGCTCGGCCTCTTCGATCGAGCGGTACAGCCCCTCCGACTTGGTCCGCAGCAGCGCCAGCCGCCGGTACTCGTAGTTCTCCGGCAACACCATCGTTACGCTGTAGACGGCTTCTTCTTTGAGGTCTACACGGTTGTTCAGGGCCTTGGCCGGATTGTCCCAGGCAAAGGCAGCCGACTGAACAGGGCCGGTAGGCGTCGAAGACGCCAGGTCCGAAGCCAGGGTCGTACCATCCGCGGCACGGCGGTGGCTGAAAACGCGGTGTTCCTGAAAGTGAATCACAGGCGGATTCAGCGAACCCTCTTCGCTTGGAAGAACGGTTGGTTCCGCCATACGTAATTGAATCGGGGTGCCAGGAGAGACACACCCGGCCAACAACATCCCGAGTGCCACGGCAATGCCGCTTACCTTAAACCAACGCACTGTCCTCGCCTCCCTTTCTTGGCACTGTCTGTCGGCGCCAAACGCTATCGATGCTTCGCGCTTAAAAACGTACGGCAGGCTACTCGCCGCCGCCGGAAACCGATTCGGGCACCGCGCTCGGCGCGCTATCTTCCGGCTGCTGTTCACCGGTGCGAGCTTCCTGCGGCACGAGGGTCTGCGCCGCGGAGTTGGGGTGGGTTTCGACGGGTTCGCTCTTCCCCGCTTCGGGCACGAAGTCGCGCCAATCGTCAATCAGCATGCGCTGCACTTGCCCCCCCGGCGTGGCTTCGAGAATATGGGCGAGCAGCCGGCACGCTCGCAGCAAACCCTCATCATTGCGTGCCTGCACCACCACCCCGCGGGTGCTGATCAGGATGCGATAGGCGGTTGGTTGCTTGGCGCTGGGCAACTCTTTGTCGAAGGGGGAGAGATTCCGGCACCAGCCCACGCGTAGCACCGGGCGCCCGTGGTAAAGACTGGTCTCGCGGATACGTGCCGGGGGAACCTGGCAACGGGCACCGATACGTTCGGCGAGGACACCCAATGCCGCTTGGGAGTCAGGGTCCTTGGCCTTGAACTGCACCACCGATTCCGCCATGGCCGTGTGGCTGACCATGGCGTGGCCGCGATAGTAGAAGTTTGGACGTTCATCGAGCGCCTCGAGCCACGGCTCGGCGCCGGCAATACTTGTCAGGCAGACAACCAGAAACCCCAACCACACCCGCATACCTGCACCCTAAGCTAGCTCGCCGCTCATGTCGCACGCACGACCCCGCTAGCGGCGAGATAACCCCTTTACTGATACAGTAATCCAAACCCGCTCTGCAGAAGTCTATCCGACATAGCCTTAAATGTCAAGGCTTATTACTATTCGGCATACAAGGACCGAACTTTTTGTCGGATTCTTGGCGCATGTTGAATGAAATATGTGCAGCAGGTCCGGGGAAAGTTTGTCGCTCAGGTTGAGAACAGAACGGCGCCGGGCAAGATGCAACGCACTACACCGAAAAGATTGGCGCCACCGGTCCGCGTAGAAGTCAAGGTTGGGCCAGCGTCTCATCTGTTGACCGCCAACAGAACCGGCGTGTGGTGATCACGACCGTCGATTGAGGCGCAGCGCCGTCAAGCGATTGTCCGGGGCGTTCCCATGGGGGGGCGCCCCGGTTTTTCTTGCGGTGGGTTCGTGTCTAGCAGCCCGTGGCAAAAGGCGCGTGCCGCCGAGAGCGCGAATTGGTGTCGCGAATCGAGGCGCGAAGCCGCCGGAAATGCGAGCATTTTCAAGGGTTTGCAACGACGAGTCGCGACGTCGAGGCCGTTCGCAGGCCACGTTCGAGTTTTGCCACGGGCTGCTAGCTCGCGGGCAGCTTCAGGCCCAGTGTCAGGCCCAGCACTTCACTCATGTGGCTGACGGGGTGGAAGGTGGTCTTGTCGCGCACGCTGGTGGGCACTTCTTCGAGCAGGTGTTCGCTGTCGCGCGGCAGAATGATGGTCTTGATGCCCGCGCGCGAGGCGGCCAGCACTTTCTCCTTGATGCCGCCGACGGCCAGCACGTTGCCGCGCAGCGTGATCTCGCCGGTCATCGCGATGCCGTGTTTCACGCGCTTGCCCGTCAGCAGCGAGGTAATCGCGGTCAGCATGGTCACGCCCGCACTCGGGCCATCCTTGGGCACCGCGCCCGCCGGCACGTGCACATGGATATCGCTCTGCTCGAAGTCCTCGTCCTTGAGGCCCAGCTCGGCCGCGTGGCTGCGCACATAGCTGAGCGCCGCCTGCGCCGATTCCTTCATCACATCGCCCAGTTGCCCGGTCAGGGTCAGGCGGCCCTTGCCCGCCATGCGTGTGGCTTCGATAAACAGGATGTCGCCGCCCACGGCTGTCCACGCCAGGCCCACCGCCACGCCCGGGGTCTTCAGCCGCTCGGCCGTGTCGTAGCGCACACGCGGCGGCCCCAGAAATTCGGGCAGGTCTTCGCGGTTGATACGCATCGGCTGGGTGCGGCCGGTGGCGAACTGGCGCGCGCAGCCGCGCACGACATTGCCGATCTCGCGCTCGAGGTTGCGCACGCCCGCTTCGCGCGTGTAGCGCGCAATGATTTCGCGTACCGCCGTCTTGTTCAGCGTTACTTGTTTCGCCTTCAGACCGTTGCGCGAAATCTGCCGCGGCACCAGATAGCGGCGCGCAATCTGCTCCTTCTCCTCCTGCGTATAGCCCGCAATCTCGATCACTTCCATCCGGTCGCGCAGCGCCCACGGTATCTGGTCGATCACATTGGCCGTGCAGATGAACATCACCTTCGACAGGTCGAACGGCACGTTCAGATAGTGGTCGGTGAAGGTGTCATTCTGTGCGGGGTCCAGCACCTCGAGCAGCGCACTCGCCGGGTCGCCCTGAAAGCTCACGCCCAGCTTGTCGATCTCGTCGAGCATGAACACCGGGTTGTTGCTGCCCGCCTTGCGCAGGCTCTGAATGACCCGGCCGGGCGCGGCCCCCACATAGGTGCGCCGGTGCCCGCGAATCTCGGCCTCATCGCGCATGCCACCCAGCGACATGCGGATAAAGCGCCGGTCGAGCGCCCGCGCGATGGACTGGCCCAGGCTGGTCTTGCCCACACCCGGCGGGCCGGCAAAGCAGAGGATGGTGCCGCCGGCATCGGGCTTCAGCTTGCGCACCGCCAGGTACTCGAGAATCCGCCGCTTCACCTTCGGCAGGCCGTAGTGGTCGGCGTCCAGAATTTCTTCGGCGTGTTCGAGGTCGAGCCGGTCTTCGGTGGCTTCGTTCCACGGCAGTTCGATGACCGTCTCGATATAGGTCGAGAGCATGTGGTACTCGGGCGACTGCTCGTTCATGCGCGCCAGCCGGTCGACCTCGCGAAAGGCCTCCTTGCGCACCTCGGCCGGCAGCTGCAGCGCCTCCAGCTTTTCGCGGTACTCCTGCACCTGCGAGCCA
>CAYMLC010000300.1:0-4813 GCA_964390765.1 uncultured Nitrospirales bacterium | reverse complement strand
GAAGCGCCCGCCGCGCGCAGACAGCGCATAGCCCAGGGCCAGGTCTTCGCCCGATGCCAGCGGATAGTCGAGCGAGAATCCGCCCAATGCTTCGAAGGTGGCCTTGCGAATCGCGAGGTTCGCACTGATGCAGAAGGGGAAGGGGTCTTCGCGCAGAATCATGCGCTGCTGCACCAGGAAGCCCTGGCGCCACATCTGGCGCTCGACATAGCGCGACAACGACGCGGGTATGATTTCGCCCCCCGCCACGTCGAGGTTTTCCTCTTCGAGCGCCCGGGCCAGCGTGCTTAACCAGTCCCGCTCGGGGATGCAGTCGGAATCGGTAAACACCAGCACGGGGTGCTGCGCGGCGGCGCCGCCGGCATTGCGCGCGGCCGCGGGTCCCTGCCGGGTCTCCAGCAGATAGCGTACGCCCGCGTGTGCCTGGATGATAGCGGCGGAGCGGTCGGTCGAATTGTTATCGACCAGAATGAATTCGCGCTGGTCGGTGGGATAGTCCTGCGCTTCGAGCGCGGCGATACACGCCTCCAGGGTGCGCTCCGCATTGTAGACTGGAACAACGACGCTCAGCGGCAGCATGGACCATCATCCTGTGGGGTTGCCGGCCAACGCGGTGTGCCAGCGTTACGGTGGGCCGGCAAGCGGCCGGACCCGGGCCGCGCGTGTGCATCGCGGTGGCGCGCCCGGCCCCTGCCCACGCCACCCGGCACGTATACACAGCCGCCCGGAAAACGTGCAACATGTGGTGCGCCGGCGCCTGCGGTTGACTTGTCGGCAAGGCGGCTCTACCTTATGGCCCGGGCAGCGCACCGGTGCGCGGCGAAGGCGTTGACTCTCCCGCTTCTTCAGGGCAACGGCGTTATATGTTGAGTCGCATTAAATGGTTCTTGGGCGCATTGGGGCGCCTGTCCCGGCTGGGGCGCGAGTTGAACGCGCTGCATGCGCGGCAGGCGCAAGATGCCGAAGCCGCCGCCCAGCGCCACGCCGAACTGGAGCAGGCGCTGCGCGAGCTGAACCAGAAGCGCGAGAACGGCGAGCGCATCTTGACTGAGCGGCTGGCGCAAGCGCGCAAGGTGCATGCCGAAGCGACGGCTGCACTGCAAGTCGAGTTGGTCAACACACGACAAGACCTTGTCGCGGCGCAGGCGTTGCTCGAGCGATTGCGCAAATGGGACATCGAGCCCGAAGACCTGCCACTGGCGCGCGAATTCCTGCGCCGCCTCGAGGCGACGGACGAGGCGGGCAAGGCGCGGCGGCAGGCGTCGCTGGAAGAAATCAAACAGTTGGGCTATCGCCTGAATGGGGTGGAGGAGCAGATCAAGAAGGACCGTCCGGTCTTTAATCGTCTGAAAGACAGCTGGCTGCATCCGGACTACTATTACAAGAACATCGTTGGCCTGGCCGAAGACCGGCAGCGGCTGCTGCACCGCGCGATTGGCCTGCTCGAGCCCGGGTCACGCGTGCTCGATATCGGGCCGGGCAACTGCTTCGCGATGGAGGCGTTTCTGGCCAACGGGCACCGGGCCGAGGGCATCGGGCTCGAACTCGAAAGTTATATTCCGAAAGAAGTGCGCGAGCGCTACCACCTCATCGAGGCAGACTACAACACCTTTGAAGTCGACGAACCCTACGACGCAATATGGGCCTCGCATGTGCTGGAACACCAACCGGACAAGCATACGTTCGTCCGCAAGATGCATCGCGACCTGCGCGAGGGCGGGTGGCTGTTTATCCTGGTGCCGCCGATGAAGGCGGAAGTGGTGGGTGGGCACCTGAACCTCTTCAACAACGGCTACCTCATCTACAGCCTGGTGGTGGGCGGCTTTGACTGCAGCCAGGCGATGGTCACGAAATACGGGTACAACTGTGTCGTCTTTTTGCGCAAGCGCAGTTTCGAGTTGCCCAAGCTGCGCTACGACGAGGGGGACATCGATACGCTGGCCCCCTACTTCCCATTCGAGGCGACGCAGAATTTCAACGGCCTGCACCTCGAAGTGAACTGGACGTGGCAGTAGCCGACATGGCGCGGACGACCCGGTCTTGCGCGGGCTCGACCTGATAGGCCTATGCTCGCCCTGATATGAATGCCATCGTCCAACAGGCCCTCAGCAGTCAGCGTCGCGGATTGGCCTACTTCAGGATCGCGTGGGCACTGGCCCAGCGCGAGCTGAAGGGGCGGTACCGCGGTTCCTGGCTTGGCTTTCTGTGGACCTTTGCCGAACCGCTTATCCTGACCTTCATCTTCTTCTTTATTTTTGTCATTGTTTTTCGGCAGGACCACCCGAATTATCTGTTGTACCTGCTCGGGGGTATGCTGCCTTTTTTCTTTCTGCAGAACAGTGTCGTCAAGGCCACCAACAGCCTGCTGACGTATTCCACCCTCATTCGCCAGATCTATTGCCCGCGCGAGATTTTCGTGGTGGTCGGCATCCTGAGCGAGCTCTACCATTTCGTGCTGTCGCTCGTGGTGCTGGCGCCATTCTACTTCTACTACGAGACGCTGCCGACCTGGCGGGTCGTTGCGGTTGTGCCCGCAATTCTGCTGGTCACGGTCTTCGCCTATGGTATGGGCCTGTTCTTCGCTTCGCTCAATATCTTCATTCGCGATACGCGCATCTTTATCAACCTGCTCTTCCGCATGTGGTTCTATATCACGCCGATTTTCTATACCGTCGACCGCCTCGCTCAAGCGTCGCCCACGGTCCACTTTCTCTATAATCTCAATCCGCTGGTGCCACTCTTCGGCATCTTCCGTTGGGCGCTCGTGCCCTCCGAGCCGCTGCCCGAGCTTCAGTTTATTGTTATCATGCTGCTGCAAGTACTGTTCGCCGCTGCGGCCGGGGTCGTGTTCTTTGCGCGCAACGACAACGCGACGGTGAAGCTGCTGTGAGCGCGGCAACGCCGAAAGGCCCTTCGGCTGCTGCCGTACGCTGCGACAACGTGCACCTCTCGTTTCGCCTGCCCGAAAAAAAGCAGCGCATCAAGGATGTCTTCATGGCGCCGCGCAGTGCATTGCGCACGCGGACCTTCGAGGCGCTCAACGGGGTATCCTTCTCCGTTGGCAAGGGCGAGATTCTCGGTGTAGTGGGCAACAACGGCGCCGGCAAATCCACGCTGTTGCGCGTGATTGGCGGGGTCTATCACCCCGACCGGGGCAGCGTGCAGGTCGAAGGCCGCATCGGCATGCTGATGGAGTTGGGCGCGGGCTTCCACCCGGACCTGACGGGGCGCGAGAACATCCAACTCAACGCGTCGCTTTTGGGTGTGTCCAATGACACGATTGCCGATTCGTTTGATGACATTGTGGCGTGGTCAGGTCTTGAAGAATTTATCGACATGGAGGTGCGCCACTACAGTTCGGGTATGAAGGCGCGCCTGGGCTTTGCCGTCGCGGCCGAATTGCGGCCGGAAGTACTGCTCATCGACGAAGTGCTTTCGGTTGGCGATGCCGAGTTTCGCCGCAAATGCGATCGGCGTTTCGAGGAATTCGTCGAAGCGGGCACCACTATTCTGTTGGTCACCCACTCACTGGCGCTGGTACGCGAGCGTTGTACCCAGGCGCTCTGGCTCGACCATGGTCTCGTGCGCAGTATGGGGCCGGCCGACGAGGTGCTGGCGGCCTATCAGGCGGACCTGCAGGAAGCCCGGCAGAATAGCCTGGCCATCGAGAATAGGGAGCGCAGCGAAGTGCCGCCGGTACCGGGTCCGTCTTCGGAAGCGGAAGCCACCGCACCAGCGCAGGAAACGGAAGCAGCAGAAACCCAAGAGAAAGAGGCCGTTGTGCCGGAGCCGTCGATACCCCTCGTGCACCCCAGCGACGCCAACCCACCGGCCATGCCGGCGCTTCCGCGCGAGCCGCGCCGTTGGGGCGTGGGCGGTCTCTCGATAGACGAGGTCGTACTGCGTGCGCGCGATGGAGAGCGCCGCTACGTGGTGGGACTGTTTGATTACCTGCGTTTCGACCTGCGTTATCGCACCGCGGACGCGCCGCACGCGCTTCCCCTGCGCGATGTGCATTTCGGTATACAACTCGCCACCAGCGAGGGCATGCCCGTGGCCGGTGTGAATACGCTTTTGCAGGGCGAGGCCGTAGACGAGCCCGCGGCCGAGGGCCTGGTGGCCGTCGAAATTCCCGCCGTCACCCTCACCAATGGTCTCTATCTGGTTTCGGCGTTTGCATTCATTACGCGCGATGGTGAGCGCATGGACCTCGACTACCGGCAGCATTGCGCGGTATTTGAAGTGACCGGCGGCCCACACTGGAAGCTGGGTGTGTATTGGCTGCAGAACGCTTCGCTGCGGCACTTCGCGCAGCCGCCATCCGAAGCCGACTCCCCGCCGGGGGAAGGTGCAGCGGAGGACTGACTTTGTTCACCCAGGCCTTGCTGTTCTATGCTGGGCAACGCTACGCTTGGTTTGGGGAACGGGAAGGAACGGCGCACCCAGTGTGATGTTCGCTGCAGTAGGGGGCGAAGACAGCGTGCCGCATCTGCGTCGTACGTGGGAGTACGGCTCGCATGGCTCACGAAATGCAAACCACGCCGCCCGTCCGGCGCGTGCTCATCGTCTTTCCACAGACGACACATCCCGTGGTCAATGGCTCGCAGGTGCGGGTCAACCGCCTGTTGCGGCATTTGTCCAGCGACCTAAGCTGGGAAGTGGATTTCTTTGCGACGCAAGGCTTGCTGCGGCGCGAGTCTTGGGGGCCCAATATGGACCGCCTGCGCAAAATTTTCATTCCCAAGCCGGCCGCTGGCACCGGCCCGAATCAGGGGCTCTTCCGCTTCCCGCATATTCGTGCCGCGCTACACAA
>CAYMLC010000299.1:0-4899 GCA_964390765.1 uncultured Nitrospirales bacterium | reverse complement strand
GCCCCGAAGGCGGACCGTTCCGTCCGCGCGCCGGGTGGCAATCACCGCGCCGTCCCGGTACGTAAAGAAGTCCTGCACCCCGGGGCGGTCTTCCACCCAACGCTCCGCGAAACTGTTTCGCGGCGCCTGGCGACCGCAGACAATCAGTACGCGTGCGCCGCTCCGGGCCATGACGATCTCCAGCAGCTCCGCGAACGAGGAACGTGACCCCAGATCCGACAGCACGACAATGTCCGCCGCGGCATCCTCCTCCGGTAACGCGCACAGGATGGTCTGCGGAAGCCCATCGGTCACCACCAGCCAGCGGAGCCCCCGTCGCTGGTGGTGGACATCACGCAGGAGTTGGAATTGAAACTCGCCGCGCTCGAACAACGCGTCGAAGCCGTCGAGGCGCAGCCCGCCCCTGTGATCGAGGTGGACGATGCCACCTTGCAACGCGAAGTGGCGCGGTTGGAGCAGCGCATCGCGGAACTTGAAGCCCAGCCTGCGCCTGAGATGCCGGACAACAGCGCAGAGGTCGCGCGTCTTGCGCAGCGCATTGCGGAGCTGGAAGCCCAGCCCGCGCCTGCGACGCCTGACAACAGCGCAGAGGTCGCGCGTCTTGCGCAGCGCATTGCGGAGTTGGAAGCCCAGCCCGCGCCTGAGATGCCTGACAACAGCGCGGAGATCGCGCGGTTGGAGCAGCGCATCGCCGAGCTTGAAGCGCAGCCTGCACCCGCTTCGGCGCCGGACAACAGCGCGGAGATCGCGCGTGTGGAGCAGCGCATTGCGGACATAGAATCGCAGCCGGTGCCAGCCGCACCGGCCTCTATCGATACGGTCGAACGCCTCGAAGCGCGCCTCGCCGCGCTCGAGGATCGCCCGCCCCGCGAAGTGACGTTCGTGCCCGATGGCCTCGACGCCACGCTGGGCACACTCGAGGCGCAGGTAGCGCAACTCGATACGCAACTGCGCGGGCTGGAAAGCCAAATCGCTGCGCGCGCCGAGGCCGAAGCACCCTACACCCGGCCCGAGGCGGGCGGCCTCACGCAGTTGGCCTATGCCGGTCCGCACGGCGAGGCCTACGTGCTGGGCAGCGGCGATGCCCTGTCGTTCTTCTGCTACGACGACGAGACCCTGAATACGGATGTGACCGTGCGCTACGACGGGCGCATCTCGCTGCCGCTGATCCCCGAAGTGCGCGTGGCCTCGCACACCCGCGCCGAGGCCGAGGCCATGTTGCGCGACGCCTATGCCACCGTCTTCCGCGACCCGCAGTTGTCGCTGGTCGTGCGCGAAGCGGCCAGCAAGACGTTCACCGTCTACGGCGATGTATCGGAGCCGTCGGTGTTTGCGTACACCCAGCCCATCAACCTGTTGCAGGCGATTACCCAGGCCGGCGGATTGCGCGAACGCAACGCAGGCTCGAGCGTGGGCGGCTTTGTGGGCATCACGGGTCAGTTGACCCGCGCCTTCGTGGTGCGCACGGTCGAGGGTGAACGGCGCGTCTACGACTACGACCTGCGCCAACTGGGCAAGCCGGGCGCGCACGCTTCCGAAGCGCCCATCTTCCCCGGCGACCTGGTGTATGTTCCCGAAGGTGTGAACCTGGTCTACGTACTGGGCGAGAGCCGCAACCCGGTCATCGTCGAGCTGACCGAAGACATGACCGTGCTGCAGTTGCTGGCGCTTTCGGGCGGCTTCAATGCCAGTACCGCGCGCCTGCGCAGTGTCGTGCTTATCCGCCAGACCGGCGAAGAACAGTCTACCGTAATGACGCTGAACGTGCGGCGCATGCTGCGCACCGGCGAAGACGTGCGGCTGCAACCGGCCGACATCGTGTACATTCCCCGCAAGTACCTGGTGCGCATCCAGGAATTCGTGGCGCGCCTGACCGGCTCGATAGCGCCCGTCATCAACCTCTACACCGATGCCGTCGACGCGTACTACGCGCGCGACCTGGCCGAGGAAATCTTGAACGCCGACCAGCAGAGCAACACGCTGCGCGTGCTCAACGAAATCGAAGCCTTCGGGTCGACAACCGGAAACATTGTCGACCTGTTCGGTCCGACGCCTTAACGCCATGCGCAGTGATCACGCCGCCGAACTCAGCGAGTTGATGCCCGAAGGCACCACGGTGCCGCGCCAGGGCATCGGCATCGATGTGCGCCGCCTGCTGAAGTTGCGCGGCGTCTTTATGGTGCTGGTGTTCGCCGGGGTGTTTGTGCCGGCGGCCGTGCTGGTCTGGCTGCTGGTGCCGCTGTTCTACGTGGCCACCGTCGAACTCGAATTCAGCGCGGTTCCCACGGGCATCATCGAACCGGGTGGCCGCGCCTTGACGGGACCCACCTACGAGAGCTTCGTCAACACGCAGCTGCAGGTGCTCGATGGCTACACCATTGCCAAGCGCGTGGTGGAAGACCCGGAAGTGCGCGGGCAGACCAATTTGCTGCAGGACGACTGGCCCATCGGCACGATGATCGAGCGGCTCGAGGCGGACCAGCAATTCCGCAGCGAAATCGTGAGTGTCTCCTACCGCGACGAAGACCGCGAAGACGCCATCCTGATCCTCGGTACCGTGGTCGATCAGTACATGGCGCATCTGGCCGAGCAGGAGCAGAGCAAGGGCGGGCTGCGCCGGCGCACGCTGGCGGAGAAGGAGGAGCAGTTGCAGCAGGAGTTGGACAACCTGCAGCAGCAGTCCTCGCAGTTGCGCCAGCAATTGGGCGTGCCGCTGGGCAATACGCCGGGGGCCGAAGCGCTGGAGACCGAGGCGCTGCGCGAGAACCTGGCGGCGGCCGAAGCCGACCTGACCACGGCCAACACGCGCGTGCGCCAGATCGAGGGCGAGATTGCCACGGTCGAACGCTACCTCGAGCGCTATCAGGAGAATCCGGCCGACCCCATCTTCGCGAAGGGCATCGAACTCGCGGTGATGCAGCATCCGGCCGTTGAACTGTTGACCGAGCAATTGGCCGAGACCCGGCAGGAAGTGTCGGTGCTGGCCGACCGCTACGTTGACGAGGCGCCTCAGTTGCGCGTGGCCCAGCGCGAACGGCAGGCGCTGGAATCGGAGCTTGAAGAGACCAAAGCGCAGGTGCGCGGCGAAGCCGTGCTGCTCTTGCGTGCCGAGCTGGAGACGGAACTTGAAGATTTCCAGGCGCAGGCGTCCGACGCCGAGCAGCGGCGCGAGCAGTTCGCCGGCCGCCTGGATGAGTACCGCGCCGAATCGGTCGAGCTGTCGAAGGGTCTCGCCGAGATCGACTACCTCGAACGGCGCAGCGAAGACCTGCGCGCGCGGCTCGAGCAGGTGCGCAACCAGATTTTCACGATCGACGTGGAGAGCAACGCGCCGGCGCGCGTCGAGTCGTTGGGCGCACCGACGGCACCCGAGAGCCCGAGCTACGAAGAGCGGCTGAAGTTTCTGCTGCTCGCCATGCTCGTGGCCGCCACCATTGGCGTGGTCAGTGGTGTCACGTGGGAGACGCTGGACCAGAACATTCGCAGCAGCGAAGATGTGCGCTATGTGACCGGCGAGCCGATTCTGGCGGGCATTCCGCACACGAGCGAAGACCGCCTGCCGCGCGACCTGGACGTGGCCACCCTCAGCGAGAACCACCCCGACAGCGCCACCGCCGACGAGTTCCGCCGTGTGGCCGCGCGTATCCTGGGTACGCCAGGCCGCCAGGATGAAGTGCGCACCTGCGTAGTGGTGAGCCCGACCCGCGGCGACGGCAAGACGACGACCGCCTGCAACCTGGCCATCGTGCTGGCCCAGGCCGACCGGCGCGTGCTGCTGGTCGATGTCGACAGCCGCCACCCCGGCGTCGAGCGGGCGTTTGGCCTGCGCCCCTCCGAGGGCCTGGCCGAGATGCTGGGCGGCGAGCCGCTGGCGCATGACCCCGACCGCGCCACGCAGTATGAGAATCTCTATGTGCTGGGGCCGGGCCTGCGCAGTCGCGAGTTGCTCGAGCGACTGGCCTCGCGCGAGATGGCCGATTTCCTGGCGGGCGCCGAAGACCTGTTCGACCACATCATTTTCGATACCCCCGCTTCGCTGCTCATGTCGGAATCGCGGCTGCTCACGCCCATGGTCGACGGCATCGTCGTGGTTGTGGGCAGTGGCGTGTCGACCTTCGGCATGCTGCGGCGCACCCTCGGTGCCCTGCGCGACAGCAATGCGCGCCTGCTGGGCGTGGTGGTCAACGGGCTGCGCCAGGCGCCGCTCGGCTATCTGCGCCGCAATCTCGACAATTACTACGCGGGCGAGAAGGCCCAGTCCCCCGTGCGGCCACGCGCCACCGCCGCTCCCCGGCGTGCTGCCACCGAAGAAGAGGCCGCGCCGCCCGAGATCGTCCTGCTGCCCGACGACGAGCGGCGCTAGGGCTGCGCGTGCCGCGCCTGCCCGAGCCGTTCCGCCGTATGCGTTCGGCCCTGGCACAGGCGCTGGGGCTCGTCCTGCGTGCGGTCGAACCCGCTACCCTGCGTCTCAAGCGCTTTGCCCATGAGGTGCGTGCGCGCAGCCTGCTGCGCGGACCCATAGCGCCCGGGGTACAATTCATCGGGCCCATCCACCGCGAGGGTGTGGGGCGTGTGCGCATTGGCCCGGGCACGCGCATCGGCCGCAACGTGTTTTTCGAGACCTACGCAGACGCCGAAATCGTCATCGGCGCACGCGTGACCATCAACGACGGCTGCGTACTGGTGGCCTACGCCGGCATCTCCATTGGCGACGATACCATGATTGGCGAGTACACCAGCCTGCGCGACGCCAACCATGGCATGGTGCCGGGGACGCCCGTTCATGCGCAGCCGCACGTGGCGGAACCCCTGTCGCTGGGGCGCGACGTGTGGCTGGGGCGCGGGGATTCCCCTGCAAGAGCTTCCATGATTGATCTCATGAATTATACAGTGAAAAGG
>CAYMLC010000298.1:0-4922 GCA_964390765.1 uncultured Nitrospirales bacterium | reverse complement strand
GACCATTCCGTCAGGCGCGCGGCCAGTTCCTCGGCCTCTCTGTAATACGCCGCCAGGCGCTGGGCACGTTCGGCTTCGGCCAGTGCCGCTTCGCGTTCCGGTGATTCACCGGGCATCGCCCGCGCCTGGGCCAGTTGCGCTTCGGCATCCTCGGGCGCCTGCATACGCGCCGAGCCGAAGAAGACGATGGTGTCGCGGATCTGGTGGCGACGAAAGCGGGCCTGCGGCTCGACAAACTCGGCCAGGATGCGCAGGTGCCGCGCCTCGGGCGAGTTGAGGAACGCCAGATTCTTATAGGCCTTTTCGGGCCGGCTCGAAGATGGCGGGATATCCATCGTGTGCTCCCTTCTGCGTGCGTGTGCGGCGGACTCAGTCGTGGCGCAGCGCTTCGACGGGGTCCATGCGTGCGGCGCGCATCGCGGGATAGAGCCCGAAGATGACGCCGACCAGCGCGGAGATGCCAAAGGCCAACACGGGCGCTTCGGGACTGACGATGGTGCGCATGCCGGCGAATGCGCTGATGCCCACGGGAATGACGAGCCCCAGCGCCACCCCAATGAGGCCGCCGGTGGCAGACAGTAGCACGGTCTCGATGAGGAATTGCACCACGATATCGCGGCGGCGCGCACCGAGCGCGCGGCGGATGCCGATTTCGCGTGTGCGCTCGGTGACACTGGCGAGCATGATATTCATGATGCCGATGCCGCCGACCAGCAACGAGATGGCGGCGATGGAACCGAGCACGATATTGAACATGCGCTGTGTGCGCTCGGCCTCGCGCAGCAGTTCGAGCGGCACCGTGATGCGGAAGTCGGCCTGCTTGTGCGTACGGTTGAGCAAGTCGCCCACCACGGCGGCCACGGGTTCGACATCTTCCTGCCGCGCCACGCTGAGCACGAGCCGGTGCAGCTCGACACGCTCGGCCTCGAGGCTGCCGCTGGTCCGCCGTGCAAGAATTTCACCCATGCGCTCGCGCGCGGCGCCCAGCGGAATGAAGATGCGCGGATAGGTATCGGGCGCCCCGGCGGCACTGCCCACTTCGTCTTCGGCATAGATGCCCACCACGCGGTAGTAGTCGCTGCCGATGCGCACACTGTCGCCCAGCGGGTCGCGCGTGGGAAACAGCGCGCGCACGGCCCGCTCGCCGATAACGCAGACATTGCGCCCGTCGATATCGTCGAGGTGATTAAAGAAGCGGCCGCGCAACAACTGCACGTCGTCGAGCTGGGCAAAGGCCGGCACGGTGCCGATCACTTCCGCGTCGAAGCCATGCGTGCCGCTTCGCACTTCGCGCCGAATCACGCGCTGCGGAATCGCCTCGTCGATGTCACTAAGGGTGCCGCGGATTCGTTCGAGGTCGGCATAGGTCAGGCCGTACTCGAGCACGAGACTGCGCCCGCCGGTACTGGTCTCTTGCGCGGCTGGCTTCACACTTTCGACGATGATATTGGTGCTGCCCAGGCGGCGAATCTGTTCTTGTGCGGTGTAGCTGGCCCCTTCGCCCACAGCCAGCATCGCGATGACGGAACACACGCCGAACACGATGCCAAGCACAGTGAGCAGCGAGCGCAGCCGGTGCGACCACAGGCTCTTGAAGCCGAGGGTCATGGTGCGGCGCAGGCGCGCGAGCCGGGCGGAACCGGCAGGGGCCGGGCGCGGTGCTTCAGTTGAGGACATCGGAGGCCACTTCGCCATCGCGCAGGCGCACCACACGCTGCGAGCGCTCACCGATCGCCTCGTCGTGCGTCACCAGTATGAGGGTCTTGCCCGCCGCGTGCAGTTCGTCGAACAACTGCAGAATCTCGCCGCCGCTCTTGCTGTCGAGGTTGCCCGTCGGCTCGTCGGCCAGCAGAATCGCCGGGTCGTTGGCCAGCGCGCGCGCGATGCCGACACGCTGCTGTTGGCCGCCGGACAATTCGCTGGGACGGTGGTGCAGGCGTTCACCCAGGCCCACGCGCTCGGCCAGATCAATCGCCCGCGCGCGGCTCTCACCTGCGCCGCAGCCCTGGTAGTAGAGCGGCACCTCGATATTTTCAACCACGCTCAACTGTGCAATCAGATTGTAGGACTGAAAGATGAAGCCGAGCCGCCGCCCGCGCACGTGCGACAGGGTGTCATCGTCGAGGCCGCCCACCTCGATACCCTGCAAATGGTACTCGCCCGTGGTGGGGCGGTCGAGACAGCCAAGCACATTAAGCAGGGTCGACTTGCCACAACCCGACGGCCCCATGATGCTGATGTATTCGCCGGCGCGGAAGGCCAGGTCGATGCCGCGCAGCGCTTCCACGGCCAGCGCGCCGGTGTTGTAGACCTTGCGCACGGTGCGCAGGTCCACGACAGGTTCGGCCGCCATGCTCAGGCTTCGGCCGCTTCGCCGCTGGGCTTGCCTGCCGCTTCGCCGCTGGGCTTGCCTGCCGCGCCACCCTCCGGCGCGCGCAACAACACCACCTCGCGTGGCTCGAGACCCTCGTTCACTTCAACGTGTACATCGTTGAAGGCGCCGGTCTCGATCACGCGGCGTTCGGGGCCGAGCGGCGTCTGCACGTAGACCACCTGGTCGCCCCCCTCGTTGAAGACCGCCTGCAACGGCGCCTGTACGACATCTTCAAGTGTGTTCACCAGAATCTCGACCTCGGCGCTCATGCCCGGCTTCAGCCAATCGTAGGTGCCCTGAATGCCCACCATCGTGGTGTAGACCTTGAGGTCGGGATTGAGCCAGCGATTCTGCGAATCGGGCAAGACGGCGATGCTCTCGACAATGCCGTCAAGCGTTTCCGTGCGGGCAGCGTCGACGCGCACCCGCACAAACTGGCCGCGGTTCACACGCTGCACGTAAGCCTCGTGCACCTTTACGTTGACACCCATCGCGGCCGTCTGTGGAATGGTCAGAATCACCTGGCGCTCGCGCACGGTCGCGCCTTCTTCGATGTTGTCTTCATCGCGCCAGCGATTCGATTCGCCGGTGCCGTACACCACGAGGCCCGGCACCTCGGCACGAATCACGCAGTTCTCGATCTGTTCCTTAATCTCTTCGCGCTTCTTGGTCTGCAGGGTAAAGCGTGCTTCGGCACTGCGCAGTTTGGCTTCCGCCTGCGCCAGGCGCGCCATGGCCAGTTTGCGCGCGCGCTCGAGCTTGCGCTGCGCCTCAAGATAGTCGCTGAGCAGTTTCTCGGCCTGCTTCAAGAACTCGTAGTTGATGAAGAGGTCCTTGCTGGTGCGCGCGGATTCGAGCTTGATCTCGTTGCGCTTGAGCGCCATCTCGTCGTTTTCGAGATCGTTCTTCGTCACGAACTCCTTAGCGAACAGGCGGCGGGTACCTTCCAGCGTCGACTGCGCGAGACTCACTTCTTTCTCCGCCAGCACCAGGTCGTCCTGCAGTGTGCGCAGGCGCTGACCCGCTTCGCCATCACCCAGGCGCGACGGGTCGGCATAGGCGGTGAAATCGATCTCGACGCTCGGCGCGGCCACAACCTCCTCGCCCGCGCTCGACTCCAGTTGCAGCACATCCGCTTCGGGCACGGCCTCCGGTTCCTGCTCGCTGCTGGCGGCAGGCGCGCCCGCGGCCGGCCGCCCGGCAATGTCCAGCGGCTCGACGCGAACCAGAATTTCGCCGGCCACGTCGGCACTCATGTACTTCTCGAAGTCGAGCCGTGCGAACTTCACGTCCAACTCGGCCTGCCGCACATCCGACGCGTTCTGGTTGCGCTGGATCTCGTACTGCTCGCGCGCTTCGGTGTAGGCGGCGCGCGCGTTCTGGTATTCGAGTTCGAGGTCGGTCTGCCGATCGATTAACTCGGTAGCGTCCAACTCGACCAGCACCATCCCCTCGGCCACATCATCCGCGGTAACCTGATAGCCCTCTTCGACGATGCTGAGAATCTTGGTCTGGCCCTGGACTTCCGACTTCACCTGCACCGAATTCAACGACTCGATGCTGCCGGCTTCGGTAATGGTCACTTCGAGTGGACCGCGCGTGACCATGGCCGTTGCGGCGCGGGTATCGCCGCGCGCACCTTCACCACGAAAGGCCCACAGGCCCGCGCCCGCCAGCAGCAGCACCGCGCCCGCCGCGGCGGCGATGCTAATTGCCCGGGGCCGCGGCTGTTTCAATGAAGCTGCCATCGGTCACCTCTTCCCAGTTGCCATCCGGTTTGATGTACAAAACGCCAAGGTCGCGCCAGAATTCCAGTCGGGCGATCGTGTGCCGAACCAGCGCCGCAGTCAAATCGTTCTGCGCGTCGGTCAAGTCGTTCTGCGCGTCCACCTGGTCGAGCACGGTCGCACGGCCCAGTTCCGCCAGCAGGTCTTGCTCTTCCACGCGGCGCTCGTTCAGCCGCACACCTTCAATTGCAATCTCGTAATTGCGGCGCGCCGATTCTAAATCGCGCGCGTTCTGGCGCACGGCCAGCACGATGTCGTCGCGTGTCAGGGTGAACGCGCGCTCTTCACGCTCTAGTCCGATCAGCGCCGCGCGATAGGTGTTGCGCTCGGGCAGGCGCTCGAGGTCGGGGTCGAACGCGAGCCCGATGTTCCAGCGCGTGCGCCGCGTGCTAAGGTCCGTGTAGTTGCCGTTGGGCGGGCTGGGAATCGACAGGTCGGCCACCACATCGACGATGGGCAGAAAATCGCGGCCCGCAATCTCGACCTGGCGCGCGGCATCGTCGACCTGGTCGGCTGCGGTGAACAGATCGAGCCGGGTGGCCAGCGCCACCTGCACAGCATCGGTCGCGGCCAGCGTTGGGTGGCGCAGCCCGGTCGCCCGCAGGGTTTCGAGGTCGCCGGGGTCGAGCACAATGCGTGCCTCGGTCGGCAATCCCAGCGTGATCTTGAAGCGATCGAGGCTGTCGCGGTAGCGGCGCAGCGCATCGATCCACGCGTTCTCACGCTGCAACTCCGCCTGTTCGAGACGCCCCAGGTCCGCC
>CAYMLC010000297.1:0-4931 GCA_964390765.1 uncultured Nitrospirales bacterium | reverse complement strand
AAGCCGCTGCTCTACCTCACGGGACGCCCGCTGCAGGAAGCGCTCGCGGGTAAGGCGCGGGCCGCCATCGTGGTCGATGACTTGGTCACAGGTAGTTATCACCTCGCCACGCTCGAAGCGCTGTGTCTCGGCAGGCCCGCGCTCGCGTGGCTCGACACGCGCACGCGCCGGGTCCTGGCCGAGGTGGCCGGCACCAGCGCCTGCCCAATCGTCGACGTTCACCTGAGTGCGGCCGCACCGGTCGTGCGCCGCTTGCTCGTTGAGCCGGACGAGGCGGTCGCCGTCGGTGCGGCCGCGCGCGACTGGTTCGACGCGCATTGGTCGGCAGCGCACGTGGCTATTCAGTATGACGGCGTGTACCGTGAACTGATGGAATCGCCCGCGCAGGTAAAGAGACAGCCGGCGCTGCGGCTGGACGATGCGGCGGTCCGTTACTACGCCATAGCACTGCCGGATACGCTGCACGCTGCCGCGTGCCGGAACTGGTGGCGCAGTGCGCCCTGGCCGATACGCGTGCGCATTGGTCTGCGCGTGGTGCGCCGCCGCGTGCGCGCGCTGCTCGAAGCCACGCCCGGAGTGGGGCCGCTGGTACGTTCCGCGCTGAAGCGTGCCGTGGGTCCGGCTTCATGAGGACGCCGCTCGATACGCATGCGCCCCGGGTACTGGCGCACCTGCGCGGATTGTTCACGGCCGAGACCGCTGACTTCTGGACACGTCTGCGTATTGCGCTGCGTGCCCAGGGTTGCGAGTTGCTGATGATGGCCGACGAGGCGCCGCAGGGTCCGCTCGATGTACCCCTGCTCCGTGTGCCGGGCGACCTGGACAAGCCGCCACCGTTCCCGCCGCAAGAGGGCTGGCGCCCCTGGCTCATGCAGCAGCGTGACTTCGACATCGCGCCCTATATGGCGCGGCACCGCGCTTGGTATGGGCTCGAGGCCGATGACGATGACCCGCACGTGTGTGCGGCCATCCACCACTTCGATCACTTCTACCGGCTCGCGCTACAGACGGCGCAGCCGGCGCTCTTGCTGATGTTCAACGGCAGCATGGCACGCGAATACCTGTGCTGCGATGCGGCCCGCCAGGCCGGTATTCCCATTCGCTATCTCGAGCGTGGGCCCTTTCCCGGCACCCTGCATCTCGACGACGAAGGCATCCTGGGCAACAGCCGCACGGCACGCGAGGCGGCCTGGACCTGGCGCGACAACAGCGAGCGTGTCCACTGGCACAGCGTATTCGACGACCTGACTGACCGGGCGGCCAGCGCGCGGGAGACGTGGTGGGAGCAGCCGCGCAGCGTTGGCACGGAAAAGCTGCGCGCACAGTTGCGCATACCCGCCGGGCGTACCGTAGTGCTCTTTGCCGGACAGGTAGACTGCGATGCCCAGAACATTCTCTTCGCGCCCAACTTCCGCGACAACCTGCACGCGCTCGAATGGTTCATGTCGGCGCTGGGGGCGCGCGATGACGTGTTTGTCCTCGGCAAACATCATCCGCGCTCGCCGACTTCGCCCGAACAGTTCGAACGGGCCATCGACGGCCGCGGTGCCTGGCTGCGCCACGCCGCGCTGGAAGACTGCCTGGCACTGTGCGACCGCGTCGCCGCTGTGAATTCGACGGTGCTGTATGAAGGCCTGATGGCCGGCAAGCCGGGTCTGGCCCTCGGCGATGGCCTCTTCGCTGGCAAGGGGTTTCTATACGAACTGCGCGACCTCGATACGCCCGGCCCCGTACTCGACGCGTGGTTGCAGGCCCGAGACGTTGAACAACGCCGCGAGCGGTGGCGCGACTTCGCTGCGCATCTGATTGCGCATGCGCTGTACACCACGCGCCCGCCGGAGCAGACAGGTGGCCTGCGCGGCATCGATGCCCTCGCGAGCGAACTGTGCCGTGCGTGTGCGGCCCCGGGCGTCCCCAACTATGCGGCGCTCGGTGCGCCCTGGCCCGCAATCGACGAAATCGCCCGGTGGCAGCAGGCGCATGAACAGCGGCACACCGGGGCGAAGGAAGTGCTGCGTGGGCTGAACATCAGTACCAAGGCGCTGCTTGGCCGGCGTGCCCCCACGACCTATGCCTGGCTGTTGCGCACCGCCAATCGGTTGTGGGCGCGCCGCGGCGCTTAGGCGCCGCCCCCTTCAAAGATCGCGCGGATGCGCTCGTAGTCCTCCAGCACGTCCACGCCGACACTCTTGTAGGTGGTCTCGGCCACCGCAATCTTGTACCCGTTCTCCAACGCGCGCAGTTGTTCCAGTTTCTCGATGCGCTCGAGTGGGGTCTGTGGCATGGCCGCATAGCGCAGGAGAAATTCGCGGCGATACACATAGAGCCCAATGTGCTGCCAGTACTCGCCCGTGTCGCCCGCGTCGCGCACATGGGGGATAGGGGCGCGCGAAAAATACAGCGCCAGCCCATCCGCGTCGCACACCACCTTTACCGTGTTCGGGTCCATCGCGTGGGCCGTATCGTCGATACGGTGGCGTGTGGTCGACATCACCACATCGGGCTTCTCAAGCAAAGGCGCTATCGCGCCGTCGATCGTGTCGGGCTCGATCAACGGCTCGTCCCCCTGCACATTCACGATCAGGTCTTCCTCGCGCTGGGCCGCCACCTCGGCAATGCGGTCGGTGCCGGTCGGGTGGTCGGCGCGCGTCATGATCACGGGCGTGCCATACGGCTCAAGTGCCTCAGCCACGCGCGGGTCATCGGTTGCCACCAGGGCCTGGCCGACCAGCCGCGCACGGATGGTGCGTTCGTACGTGTGCTGGACCAGCGGCTTGCCGGCCAAGGGCCGGATAATCTTGCCGGGGAAACGCGTCGACGCAAAGCGCGCGGGGATAACGGCGAGGACGGTGTGCTGCATGGTGTGCTCCGCTGAAAGGCCGCCGGTGCGGCCGGTGCGGGCGAGACGGTACTTGCACTTCGTATACATGCGCAAGGCACCGCCCGCGTGCAAACCACCTCAGCCCAGCCGGGCCGGCGCCGTGCGTGCTAGCGGTCGCTGGGTTCGTAGGGCTCGCCAATCCCGTCGGTCCGCTGCCAGACCGGCGCACGCTCGGGTGCGGCCAGCAAGTCGTAGCGGTGCGGCCGGCGATACGCATTGCCCCAGATCACGCGCTGCCGCCGCTCGCGCAAATCTTCCAGGTCGAACTCGGCCAGGTACACGCCCGGCTCGCCGCGTGCCAGCACCTTGCGTTCGCCCGCCGCGTTGTACGCAACCGAGCGCCCGTTCAATTGCGGCTCGGCATAATTCGCCATGGCCACATTCATTACGTTTTCCCAGGCGCGGATCTTGAACTGGTCGAGCCGCAGCGTGTCGAGGTTGCACGCGTTGGGCGTCAGCACCAGTTCCGCGCCTTTCAACATCAGTATCCGTGCACTCTCCGGCTGTTCACGGTCGAAGCAGGTCATCGCGCCCACTTCGACCGGGCCCTTCGCCGTGTCCAGCGTGGCCACGTGAAAGCCGTCGCCCGGCGTCATCGAGCGCTCCATCGACTTGAAGTCGCTGGTGTGCACCTTCGCATACGTCAAGACCTCTTCGCCGTGCCGGTCGAACAAGGTGATCGTGTTGCGGGGCAGCGGGTCGTAGGCTTCCAGGTAGGTGAAGCCAATCGCCATATCCAGTTCGTCGGCCAGGCGCGCGAACTGTTGCACGTAGTCGCTGTCTTTCGCGCGTGCCAGCGTGTAGAAGTATTCCTTGTCCCCCGGCTTGTCGGGGTCGAAGCGCGTATAGCCGATGCTCCACATCTCGGGCAGCAGTGCGATGTCGGCGCCCTTTTCCGCAGCTTCGCGGCAGGCGTCGACCGCCTTGGCTGCGTTCACCTCTAAATTGTTCTCGTCCGGGTACAGCTGCAGCAACGCCACCACCAGCGGCTCGCTGTGTGCCGAAAAGCCGTAAAGCGCGGTAGTCGCAGCAACTGCCAATAGTCCGACCCAATGCCGAAACGCCTGCATGGTTCTGATCACCTCCTCTGCCTTTTGTTCTATTCTTCCAGCCCCGCCTGCACAATCGGCGTAATGGCGTCCGCTTCCTCTTCTCGCAGGCTACTGCTTACAAAAATATCGTCACCGAATTCCAGATGCAGGTCGCTCAGCGCATCGTAAGCCGGCCAGGCCATCAGCTCGCCCGTGTTCGGGTCGCCGTTTGCCGCGAATGCCGCCCAGTACGATTGCATCGCCTGCGACACCATCTGGTCGACCGGTGCAAACTGCGGCAGGCCGGGCAGCGTGCCGAATACGTAGGGAATCTCTACCGCGTGCACGGGACCGATGAAGCTGCCTATGGCGCCCGCGGGCCGGCGCGTAAAGAAGTAATAGTAGACCTCGTCCTGCCACTGTGCGGCCGCGCGCACCAGCATGCGCGTGTGCGTCAGGAACACGTAGTCCGTGACGACTTGCGCTGCCTGGGCGCGGTTGTTGCCGTCAAGCGGCGGAAACACTTCCAGCAGGTCATCCGCGAAGACCCCCAGGCTCTCGTTCGCGAATTCGATGTACTCATCGGAACTGAGCCGGCCAAGCGGCACAAACAAGCCGCCTTCGTCGGCATTGGTGCCGGCCAGTATTGGCACCCGATTATAGTCGCCGCGTTGCACCAGCAGCAGTGGCTGGCCGGGCAGGGCCCAGCCATCGACCACGGGCTGCCAATCCAGGATCAGCGGGTCGCCCTCGATGTCGTCCAGGTCCACGTCCTGAATCTCGCGCGGGCTGAGCGCACGCAGTGCGGCCGCCGCATCGGGTCCGGCACCTTCAATACCAGCCTGCGCGGCAAAGGCGAGGCCATCTTCTTCCGCGGCGCGCGCCGGTTCGGGCGCCTCGCGCAGGGGGTCGACACGCGGCTGCACGCCACTCTGCATGATGGCGCGGTGGAACAGGCCCTCGGCCAGGGGCGAGACCAGCAGGTTGCTGACCGCCATCGAGCCCGCCGATTCACCGAA
>CAYMLC010000296.1:0-4954 GCA_964390765.1 uncultured Nitrospirales bacterium | reverse complement strand
CGCAGGCGATGCCCCCTTCGTCTATACCTATGGTCACCGCAATGTGCAGGGCATCGCCCTGCGGCCCAACCTGGAGGGGAGCACGGCCGCGTGGGCGGGCGATATCTGGGTCACCGAGCATGGGGCCCGCGGTGGCGATGAGCTGAACCGGCTCGAGCGCGGCGCCAACTATGGCTGGCCCAAGGCGACCTACTCCGTGGAGTACTGGGGCGCAGCCATTACGGACTCGGCCACCCTCGAGGGCGCGCGCGACCCGCACATCGTCTGGACACCCGCCCTGGCGCCGTGCGGCCTCGCCTTCTACACGGGCGACGCCTTTCCCGAATGGCGCGGCGACCTGCTGGCGGGCGGCCTCGTGGCCGAGCAAATCCGCCGCATCCACTTCAACGATGCCGGCGAGATAGAAGGCGAGACCACGCTGCAGTTTGACGAGCGCATCCGTTGGGTGGGCATGGGCCCCGACGGCGGACTGTATGTACTCACCGACGCCGACGACGGCGGACTGTACCGCATCGAACCCAAGCCGACCGCCTAAGCGCGCGGGCGCGGCCGCCCGGGCGCAGTCCCCCTTAATGGCGCGCCTTGGCGGGCACCCACACAAAAGGGCGGCCTGCCGCGTCGGTGACAGGCCGCCGGAAACCAGACGCAGGGCGTGTTTTCCCCTAGGGCACCAGCGCCCCGTATTGGTGGGTCGCCTCGTGCAGGATCATGCCGCCCGCGTTGAGCGGGTATTCACCGCCGAGCGGCAGGGCCAGCTCGAGGTAGGGGTGTACCCACGAGCCATTGGGCCCTTCGGCGCCAGGCCAGCGCACGAAGTCGACGTGGCCATCCATGTACAGCACATTCGCGCCACCGGGCACGTGGTTGTAGTGGCTTGCTTCGTCGCAGATCACGTCCCACATCACCGGCACTTGCGACTGCCCGACGCTGCTGGCGGCAGGGTCGTTGATGTTCGTGATGAAGAAGCGCTCGACACCGTCGCGCAGACGCAGGATGGCATTGCCGCCTCCCGTGCCCGAGCCTTCCACCACCACCGGCCAGTCTTCATGCACCACGCCGGGGTCGGCAGCAATGCGCGGCCCGAAACCAGCGGGCTCGTTGAAGATGTTCTCGTTCAACGCGTCTGCCTTGTCCGCGGTGTCCACCATCGACGAGGTGATGGCAAAGCCGCTGTACGTGTAGGGATAGTCCCCCACCTCGCACAGCTCCACTACGCCGTTGTTGCTGCCGGACCATTCGCGCCAATAGGGGCTGGTGGTCTCGCCCTGGTCCCAGCGGGTTTCGGGTGTGGCGCCCCCTACCGCGCTCGGGCAAATCAGCACGGTGAGGTCGGTAATGTACTCGGGGTACACCTGCCCCACCTCGAAGAACTGCTGCATGGGCGCGATGTCGCCGTTGCACGTTTCGGTCTTGAGGGCGGGCCAGTGGTTGCCGGGTTCTTCACCGGCGTACATCTGGAAGACGAGCGCCATTTGCTTCAGGTTGTTCTGGCAGCTGGCACGGCGCGCGGCTTCGCGGGCCCGCCCGAGTGCGGGCAACAGAATGGCGGCAAGGATGCCGATGATGGCAATGACCACCAGCAATTCGATGAGGGTAAAGCCGTGGCGGCGCATGGGTGGGAATCCCTTTCTCCGGCGCGCTGGCAGGCGTCTGTGCGTGTCGTTTGTGCGCCGGGTTCTACGTTTGCAGCAAGTAGCTCAATAAGGCGCAGGGCGTCTCGGGGGCGTCACACGCACAAGCATTGTGGGTCTGCTTAGCGTAGCCAGCGCCCAAGAAGCAACACAAGCTTTTGCTAAGCATTCTTAACAATAGCATGGCCAGATTGACAGGTCAAGGGTAAAAAGGCCAGCGCCCGCAAACCAACCAAGCGTGTCCGTGGCAGACGCGTGGCCCCCACGCCGGCGCGCCTACGTCGCTGGCTTCAGGCGGTTCTCCCGCAGAATGCCCCGCCTTCAGCCGGCGTAGGAACCCGTCGCACCGGCCCGACCGGGCGCATGCGCTGCGGCCTCGGCTTCGGGGGTCACCCCCTGCACGGGCTCGCGGGGCAGGCTGTCGGTGCTGGGCGGTTCGGGCGCACGCAACACGTGGGCGAGGGTCTGGGCCTGCCGGCTGTAATCTATCGATTCGCCGAGAATGCGCGCGGCTTCCTGTGGTGCATGGAACCCGCGCGAGTTTTCACTGCTGATGTAGTCGAGACGCCACATGGCCTTGGCCTGCAACTCGAGCACGGGTTCCAATTCTTCCAGGGGCACACCCGCCGCCTGCGCGGTGCGGATGGCATCGAGCATATCCGTCATGGCCTCGCCGGCGCGTTCGAGCAGGGCCACGTTGGTCGACTGAATGGTCTGGATGCGCCCGCGCAATTCCTCTTCACTCTGGTGGTGACAGTTCTGGCACGACGCATTGAGATTCTCGAGCGGCGATCGCACATGGTGGTTGGAGACCTTGGCCGCGCCCACGCGCTCGTAGGGCATGTGGCAATCGGCACAGCTGACACCGCTGCGGGCGTGTACCCCCTGGCTCCACAATTCGAATTCGGGATGTTGCACCTTATACGTCAGGGCACCGGTCTCGCCGTGCTTATAGTCATAGAAGGGCTCACCATCTGGGAATTCCATTTCTTCCCAGAACGCTTCTTCATCTTCCATCCGCAAGCCATTGGCCCACGGAAAAGTAAGGGTCGTTTTGTTGGCACAATAATATTCAACGTGGCACTGACCACAGACCATGGATCGCATTTCCTGGCGCGAGGCCAGCTTGTTGGGATTATAGTCCTCGCTGCGCCCGCCACGCCGCCAGGATTCGATACTGGGCAAGTGCGGCACCGGCGCATCGCCCGCGGCCAACGCGGCGATACCATTCATGAAGCCGGGACGCGTGACACGAATCGCCATGGTCTCGGGGTCGTGACAGTCGATACAGGTTACGGGATGCGCCTCGCCGCCCGCGTGATGGCTTTCCGGCACCGGTTCCCCGGCGAATTCACCCGTGAACCCACCCGCTGGCGGCTGCGGAAACACCGGCGTATTCTCGCCCGGCGTGCCATCGGGCATCTGCTTCAACATCGCCAGCACTTCGTGATAGGTCTTTGTGCTGACTTCTTCGAAGCCGCGCTATACGGCAGGCATGTTGAAGCTTGCGGCCAGCACCTCGTCTCCAGCCTCTTCTCCCATTGCCTCGAGACCCACCTTGCGATACAGCACATTGACCGAACCGTGACAATGCAGGCAGGCACCGGCCTGCGGCTTCTGGGTGACGCGCTCGGTCACGCCCTGGTCGTAAAGCATATAGGCGTGCCCGCGTGCTTCGCGGTAATCGATGCTGAATGCATAGCCGGCATACAGGCGCTTCAGCCACGGCTGCTGTTCAAGCTTCGATTCCGGCATGGCATTCGACCCGCCGTAGAACTTGTCGCCCGCGGTCGATTTCCAGCCATCGAAATGATGCGGCCAGTTCTCGCCCCACGGTTCGGGGTCCGTCGTAATTTCACTTATCTCGGCCACACGCACAAAGGGCGTGCGTGCTTCCTGGCGCCGGCCAAACATAACAATCAATACCCAGACCACAATGACCGTCGCCACCGCCGCCACGAGAAAGGCGAGCAGGAGGGTGAGCGCATTGCCCCGGCGTCCGCGTAAGGGCGTGAGGTTCATCATCTAATATCCTTCCGTGCGTCGGGGTGCAATCGAAGCGGCATGGCCCACACTGCGGTGACACGTGACACAAGACAACATGTCTCCACCGGGGGCCACGGGCAGCATGTGATTCACCAGGTCGGCGTGACAGTCCAGGCAGGCCCGCTGCACGACCTTGGCATTGCGCTGCTTGATCTGTATGGGGTCCGCGAAATCCCCGGTCGTGAACGCCAGCGAATGAAAGAAGCCGTTGTCGGCCTTTACGAAATACTTGGCAAGCAGACTATCGTGGGGGGTGTGGCAATCGTTGCAGACGGCCACCGCGTGGTGGCTCGATTTCACCCACGAATCATAGGCCGACTGCATGACATGGCAGTTCGCACACGTCGCGGGGTTGTCGCCCAGGTAGGCATAGCCCTCGCCATAGCCAAAGGTAAACGCCCCCAGACCACCCGCTACGCCATAGAGCCCGGCCACGAAAATGGCAATACGCCTGGTGAAAAACCCGCTCCCGAGCCACGGCGTTGCGGCCGGATCGCGCAATGTACAGCCTCGCTTCTGGTCGCGTGGGGAGGTGTGCTGCCTTGTCCTAGGACCATCTATAAACCATAACGACACGGGCCCCTGACGTCAAGGTAAAGACGCACATTTTTCCAGTTTCCGCACAGCCAGGCAGGGCGTGGGGTGGGGGCGCTCGCCTCAGGAGACGGTGTCGACGTTGCAGTCGGGCAGGCTGCGCTGCAGGGCGCGGCGGCCTTCCTCGGTGACCGAAGTCTGCAGCAGAACCAGCGACTCCAGCGACTGCATCTCTGCGAGGCGCGGCACGGCGCCATCGGTCACGGCGTGGCCCCCAATCCACAGGTGTTGCAGCCGCGGCAGACGCGCGATCAGGTCGACCGCCACGTCATTGGCATCGATGCCGCGGAGCAGCAGCATCTCCAGTTGGGGCATCTGCGCCAGGTGGTAGTAGGCGCGATGGGTCACTTCCGCGGGCGCATCGAGCACGAGTTCACGCAGGGCGGGCAACTTTACGAGCCGCGCCAAACCGTCGTCCGTCAGCGCCACACTCATCAGATTCAGGTGTTCGATATGCGGCAGCGTTTCGAGCCGATCGATCAAGCGGTCGTCGTACTGGCCTTCGGCAAACGAGAGCTTGCGCAGGCCGCCAATTTCACGCAGTTGCGCGAGGCCATCGAGCGTTACCTCGGTACCTCCCACCATGAGGTACTGCACGCTGCCCGCCGGAAACGTGGCCAGCAGCGCGAGGTCGTCGTCATTGAAGGTTTCGTGCGCATCGATGGCCACGGCCATCGCTTCGT
>CAYMLC010000295.1:0-4967 GCA_964390765.1 uncultured Nitrospirales bacterium | reverse complement strand
CGGGCTACGAGTGGCTGCGGTGGGCGGCGCTCACGTGGTATGCGCTGGCGGCGCTCAGTGATGTGGCCGACGGCTATATCGCGCGGCACTTCAACCAGCGCACGGAACTGGGCGCACGCCTCGACCCGCTGGCCGACAAGCTGCTCAACAACCTGGCCTTCGTCTTCGTCGCGGTCAACGCACACTTCGACCCGGGCGTGCCGCTGTGGTTCCCCGTGCTGGTGCTCGGGCGCGACGCCTTCATTATTCTGGGCACCTTCGCCGTGAACGAGATCTACGGACCTGTCAGCCACGTGAAGCCGCGCTTGCTGGGCAAGCTGTGCACCGCCAGCCAGATGGCCTATCTGCTGGTGGTGCTGCTGCAATTCGCCTGGGCGCCGTGGCTCATGGCCATCGCCACCTTCTTCATCGCCGCCAGCTGGATCGACTACCTGGCCACCGGCGTGCGGCAGGTGGTGGCGATGCGCCGCTCGCGGGCCGCCTGATGGAACCGCCCGCACACGATAGCCCCGCACCGGATAGCCCCACACCGGATAGCCCCGCACCCGCAGCCCCCGGCAAGCCGCCACGCCGCAAAAAGCTGCCGCTGGTCGCCATTGTCGGACGGCCCAATGTGGGCAAGTCGACCCTCTTCAACCGCATCATCGGCAAGGCGCGCGCCATCGTGCACGACCAGGAAGGCATCACGCGCGACCGCTTCTTCGGCGAGGCCAGTTGGGCGGGCAGGCCCTTCCGCGTGGTGGATACCGGCGGCATCATCGAGACACCGGTCGACGCCATTGCCGAGAAGATGCAGGCCCAGGTGCAGGCCGCACTCGACGAGGCGCGCGTAATTGTCTTTGTGGTGGATGGCCAGGCCGAGCCCACGCGCACGGACGAGTTGGTGCGCGAAGCGCTGTTCAAGCTGAACAAGCCCGTCGTACTGGCGGTGAACAAGCTGGACAATGACCGCCTGGAAGAGGACCGCTACAGCTGGTTTGAGCTGGGCCTGGGCGAGCCCTATGCGATCTCGGCCACGCACGGCCTGGGCACGGCGCCGCTGCTCGATGCCGTGGCCGCACACCTGCCCGCGCCCCCGCCCGACGCGGCCCCCGCGCCCGACACCGCCGGCGAGCCCGAGGCCGAGGCGGACGGCAAGACGCCCGAAATGCTGGACAAGGAAGCCACGCTGGACGAGGAAGCCGAGGCGCCCGCGCCACAGGCAGAGGCCGCGCCCATCCGGGTGGCCGTTGTGGGCAAGCCCAACGTCGGCAAGTCGTCGTTCATCAATGCGATTCTGAATGAAGAACGCACCATCGTCGACGACACGCCCGGCACCACGCGCGACGCCATCGACGTCGACTTCCGCTGGAAGGGCAACGACTATGTGTTCATCGACACGGCCGGGCTGCGCCGCAAGGCGGGCATCCGCCAGCACGTCGAGCACTTCAGCGTGGCGCGTTCGCTGCGCGCCGTCCGTCGGGCCGATGTCTGCCTCATCATGGTCGAGGCGAACGAGGGCCTGAGCGAGCAGGACAAGCGCATCCTCGGCTATTGCCGCGACCACGGCACCGCGATGGTGCTGGTGTGGACGAAGTGGGACCTGGTCGAAGATCGCGATGCCCGGTTCAAGGCGCTGCGCGACGACATCGAACACAAGATGCCGTTTATCCTGCACGTGCCCACTATCACCCTGTCGACGCTCACGCGGCAGCGGCTGTTCAAGGTCTTCGAGCTGATCGACCGGGTGGCCGAGGCGGCACGGCGGCGTGTGGGCACGGGCGCACTGAACCGCTTTGTCGATGACCTGCACGCCGAGAACCGGGGCCCCAGCCGCAAGGGACAGCAGGGCAAGCTGCGCTACATCACCCAGGTGAGCGTGCGCCCCACGCGCTTTGTCCTGTTCGTCAACCGCAAAGACCTCTTCCACTTCAGCTACCTGCGCTTTCTCGAGAACCGCCTGCGCGAGCGCTATCAGCTCGAGGGGGTGCCCGTGCATCTCGAGGTACGCGAAGGCAAAGACCGGCGCGACGCGGCGCCCCGGCGCAAGGAGCGTAAACCACGATGAACGACGTGCTGGCCTATGGCATCGGTATCCTGGGCGCGTTCGTGTTGGGGTCGATACCCACCGGACTGTGGCTGGGCCGCTGGTTGCGCGGTATCGATATCCGCGAACACGGCAGCAAGAACATCGGCGCCACCAACACGCTGCGCGTCTTGGGCAAGGGGCTGGGCGCGGCCGCGCTGCTGGGCGATATGCTGAAGGGCCTGCTGCCCGTGCTCGCGGCGCAAGCCTATGCCGCGCAGGCCAGCGGGGCCGCACCCGCCCTGCCCGTGGTGTGTGGTATCGCCGCGATCCTCGGCCACACCTTCTCCATCTTCCTGCGCTTTCGCGGCGGCAAGGGCGTGGCCACGAGCACCGGCGTCTTCCTCGGCCTCGCACCCATCGCCACCGGCATCGCCTTCCTCGTCTTCGCCGCCACCGTCGCACTCACCCGCATGGTCAGCGCCGGCTCGCTTGCCGCGGCCCTCGCGCTCAGCCTGGCCGTCGCCCTCCTGCCTACCACCTGGCCCGTGCGCATCGTCGTATGGATTGCCGCTGCACTGGTCTTTATCCGCCACCGCAGCAATATCCAGCGCATCCTCAACGGTACCGAAAGCCGCATCGGCCAAGGCGCCACCGAAGAACACTAGCCAACCAAGAAGAAGCGCCCGCCCCTCCGCAAAGAGGCGGGCGCTGAGTGGTTAGCGAGATTCCGACACGCGGCGTACTAGAAAAGGCTCGCGAGCAAATCGCCCTGCAGGTTAACCGTACCCGTAAGGACGGCGAACGCATAGCTGAACGGTGTATCGCTGGGATAGCGCAAGAACTCGACGTGGCCATCCAGGAAGAGTACGTTGCCGCCGCCCGGAATGTGGTTCATCAGTTCCGGCTGACCGGCCGCAACGTCATCCCACATAATCCAAACCGTACTCTGCGCCTGCGCGCTGGCGGCTGGATCGTTGATGTTGGTGATAAAGAAGCGCTCGATCCCTTCACGAAGGCGATAGACGGTGGTGTCCTGGCCCGAGTCTTCAATCTGGATGTCCTCGTCCAGTTCCGGGTTAATCGCCGTTTCCGAGTAGCTGCCGAGAACGGTTCCCAAGCCATTCACGAAGCCGGGACGGAGTTCACCAATGAGCGTAAACGCGTCTGTCGAGTTGTTGGGGTCCAGGGCTTGGAATGCCGCCGAATTTGCAGCCGTAGGGTCGTTCAGCCATGCCAGGTCTTCCAGCGCCCAGCCCAGATAATTGTACGACTTGGCACCGAAGCGGCACGGGTCGGTCGGACTGTCGGGGTCATTCTGGTCCAGGTTCCATTCGCCGCCCGTGAGTACGTCGGCGCCGTCTGCGTCCGAGGGGCAAATCATGACCGCCGGATCGCTCAGGTACTCGGGATAGAACTGCGTGCCCTCGGGGAAGGTGACCAAGCTATCCTGCGGCACACACTCGGTTCCGAGCGGTACCGACGGAGCGTCCCGACTAAACGCCTTGGCGGTCGGGAACCGCTCGCCCCTCGACTCATTCGAATACATCTTGAACATCAGGCCGATCTGCTTCAGGTTGTTCTGGCAACTGGCACGGCGGGCCGCCTCGCGCGCGCGGGCCAGCGCCGGCAGCAGAATCGCCGCCAGAATGCCGATGATCGCGATCACGACCAGCAGCTCGATCAGTGTGAAACCCTTCTTGGCTCTCATGACTCCTGGTGCCTCCTCACTTCTCTTGTTGACTGCCCAGCAGGCGAACCCACGTCGGTCCGCCCAGATTAGTCCTTCCAACGACTACGCGGTCTGGCTTACGGCCTACGCCCGGCAGCCGGACCATGGCGACGGCAGGGTAAGCTCTAGACTTCCTTGGCGCCTCACGAAACTCGAAAGAATTCTGGCCTGACTACGGCCTGGTATGGCCGGGATGACTCCGTGAGCATACTGCAAGAGCCCGGATTGCACAACAAAAAATTGCCATCGTTGGACGAAGTCGCAGCCGGCCGGGCCGCTGCCGGGCACCGATGCGTCGCCAAGTCTGCGCGCCTGCGGCGGGCGCTGTCGCACACGCCCGATGCACCCTGCCGCGCGCGGAAATAGCCACTGCCAGACCAAGTGTTTGTTTCAACAAATATTAGAACAACATTGAAAGGAACACGTCAGGGTTACTCCACGACCCGCCGGTGAGCGGGGCCACGCCAATCACCGCTGGCTCGATACCCACCACACCTTCAGCTTTGCCCGCTACTACGACCCCGAGCACATGGGCTTCCGCGCGCTGCGCGTAATCAACGAAGACCGCGTAGCCCCGGTGCCGGCTTTGGCGAGCACGGCCACGACAATATGGAGATTGTGACCGTGGTGCTGGACGGCGCCCTCGCCCACCGCGACAGCCTGGGCAGTGGGTCGTCGTTGCGCTATGGCGATGTGCAGTACATGAGTGCGGGCGCGGGCATCCGCCACAGCGAGTTCAACGCCAGCGACACCGAGCCCGTGCACTTCTAACAAATCTGGCTGGAGCCGGCCGAGCGCGGGCAGGCGCCCGCCTATGCCGAGGCGCACTTCGACCCTGCGGCGCGCGCGGGCCGCTGGCAGCTGGTGACCGCGCCCGGCGGTGCCGACGGCGCGCTGCCGATTCGCCAGGATGCGCGCATTTACCTGGCGCGGCCGAACGGAACGCCGCTTACCCTGCCGCTCGCGGCGGGCCGCCACGCCTGGGTGCAGGTGTTGCGCGGTGCAGCGGACGTGAACGGCGCGGCCTTGGCCACGGGCGATGGCGCCGCGCTGAGTGAAGAGGCGGAGGTGACGGTGACCGGGACCGAGCCCGACACCGAGGTGCTGGTATTCGACCTGGCCTAGCAGCCCGTGGCAACAGGCGCGTACCGCCGAGAACGAGAATTGGTGTCGCAAATCGAGGCGCGAAGCCGCCGGAAATGCGAGCATTTTCAAGGGTTTGCAACGACG
>CAYMLC010000294.1:0-4972 GCA_964390765.1 uncultured Nitrospirales bacterium | reverse complement strand
CCCGATGCGTCGACGAAGAAGCCCTTGCTGCCGGTCGTCGCATAGTCCACGGCGTTGGCGTTGCACGCGAAGTTCTGCGGCGTTCCGCCCATCACGAAGTTGTATCCGCTCTTGGGCGCGTCCCACGCGCCATCGAGGAAGGGCGGCGTGGCGCCGGTGAGCGCGGCGAAGTCAGCACTGTATTCATAGTTCGCGCCGTGGTAAGCGGTCTGCGCACCCACGACCGTGCGCAGGTTGCCGACGGCCGCCGATTCATTCGACTGCATGCGCGAACGCAGCAGGTTCGGAATCGCGATGGCTGCGATGATGGCGATGATGGCCACCACGATCATGAGTTCAATCAGCGTGAAACCCTTGTTGCTTTTCTTCATGGGTGCGTCTCCTGGTTGCGACTGCGCGTCTGTATGGTGACCCCGCCTATCGGGGCCGTTTTCTCGTCTTGCAATCGCATGGGGGCAAGTGGCGTGCCAGCCACGGCACCAGCCCGGGTAAGCCTCGCTAAGGTGTTGGCACGCATGGACGTGTTGCCGCAGGCTGCGGGCAGGTGCCAACCTGAATCCAATGCTGGGGCGCGCACTCAGCGGCGCGCGTTGACAAAAAACGTCGCGCGGAATATTTCGTACCACCTTGAACACCCGCGCGCGACCGGGCAACACTGCACCGCGGTGTGCGTGAAGCCGCCGCTGCAAGGACACGTGCTTGGGTTACATTGTCACACTGCTGTTCATCATCCTGCTGTCGCTCATCATCAACCGTACCGCGACGGTCGCCCTCGTCTTTATCGGCCTCTCGCGCGACATGGCCCGTTTCCAGGCGCGCTCCGCCTTCAGCACCGTCGGCTACACCACCTCTGAAGCCGAGCACGTGATGCACCATCCGGCGCGGCGGCAGATTGTGTCGCTGCTGATGCTGCTGGGCAATGCCGGCATGGTCAGCACCATCGCGGTGTTGCGGGCTGGCCTCACGTCGAACAGCGCCTATTCATGGGTCCTGCAACTGGGCGTGTTCGTCGGGGGCGTGGCCACCCTCTGGGGGCTCGCCACAAGCAAGTGGGTCGACCGCCACCTCACGCGTATCATCCGGTGGGCGCTCCGGAACTTCACGCAGCTGCAGGCGCACGACTTCATTCACCTTATGCACCTGAGCGATGGCTACTCCATCACGGCGATGGAGCTGTTGCCCGGTGGTGCCTGGTGGGCAAGCGCCTCGATGAAGTGCGCCCGGGCGATGTGGGCGTCAACGTGTTGGGAATCACGCGGGCCGATGGCTATTTCGTGGGCAACCCCGTCGGCAGCACCGATTTCCGCCAGGGCGACAAGGTGATCGCCTATGGCAGCGAACCCGACCTGTTGCGCTTCGACAAGTTGCGCGCGCAGGAGGACGGCTACGAAGAGATTGCCGCACTCGTGGCGCAGGCCCGTACCGCTCACCGTCCACCCGCGCCACACACGCAGGACGAGTCAAGCACGCAGGATGAGCCGCCTCCGAGCCACGAAGCGGAACGCGCGGCTTCCTAGGTCGTGGCGCCTCCGCTGCACACGCTTCGCCGTTTCTTGCTCGACATGGACGGCACCCTTTACCTGGGCGGGCGCGCTATCGCGGGTGCGGCCGAGTTCATTGCCTATTTGCGCGCCAGCGGACGCGCGTTTCTGTTCTTTACCAACAACCCCACGCGCGACGCCGCCGCCTACGCGGACAAGCTGCAAGGCCTGGGCATCGACGCCAGCCCGGCCGAGGTGTTGACCGCGGGCGAAGCCACCGTGCGCCATCTGCTGCAGACGCCGCACCGCCGGGTCTATGCCGTGGCCAATCCGAGCTTTGCCGAAGAGTTGCGCCAGGCAGGCTTTACGCTGACCGGCGAGGACCCCGAGGCGGTTGTGCTCGCCTTCGACCCAACGCTGACCTACGACAAGCTGGCCACGACCACCCATTGGCTGCGCGCTGGCCTGCCCTATATCGCCACCAATCCCGACCGCGTGTGCCCCACCGAAGACGGCTACATCCCCGACTGTGGCGCGATGGCCGCGCTGCTCGAATCGGCGACCGGCCGCACGCCCGAATACATTGGCAAGCCCAACGCCGCCATGGTGCGGCTGGGGCTGGAGAAGCTGGGCGTGGGCGACCAGCGCGCCGGCACCGCCATGGTGGGCGACCGCCTCTACACCGACATCGCGATGGCGCACGCCGCCGGCATTACCGGGGTGCTGGTGCTGAGTGGTGAGACGAGCGCAGACGAGGCCGCAGTGGCCGACCCGCCGCCGGACCATGTATGTTCCTCGGTCGCGGCGCTGCATGCAGCGCTGGAAGAGGGTGATCGCGCGTCGCACGCATAGGGAGGGCTTACGCGATGAAGTGGCTGGCCGGTGCACTGTGTCTCTTGTCGGGCAGCATGGCCGCAGCGCAGGAGCAGGCGGTGGCGCCCGATACGCTGCGCGTGCTGGCCTACAACATCTGGGTAGGGGGCACGGCAAATGGCCAGCCGCTGGCGCGCACGGTGGCGGTACTCGAAGCGTCTCAGGCGGACGTGCTGCTGCTGCAGGAGGTCAACGCCTCGCTCGATCAACTGGCGGAAGCCACGGGCTTCCACGCGCACCGCATCAGCAACAGTTGTGTCGTGCTCAGCCGCTGGCCGTTGGGCGCAACCGGCCGCTACGGCACCGAGGTGGTCTTGCCTGGCGGCGAAATCATCTGGGCGGCCAGCATCCACCTCGCGCCCTATCCGTACGGCCCCTACGATCTGCGCGACAACCCGGAGCTGATCAGCGATGACCTTATCGCCACGGCCCGGGACACGCGTGCGCGGCCGCTGCAGCGCGTGCTCGACGAAATTGGCGAACGCGCGGAAGGCAAGACCGTCTTGCTCGGGGGCGACTTTAACGAGCCTTCGCACCTCGACTGGACGGCGGCGGCTGCCGCAGCGGGCCAGAATTTCGCACGGGCGGTGGCGTGGCCCACATCGACCCAGACCGTTGGCGCGGGCTTTCAGGATGCCTACCGCTCCGTTTACCCTGACCCCGTGGTGCACCAGGGCTGGACCTGGACGCCCATCGAGAGCGAAGACGAGGTGCACGATCGCATCGACCGCGTGTACTGGCAGGGGAGTGGCTGGGCACCGGTGCGCGCCGATATCCTGGGGCCGGCCGATGCGCACACCACGTTGCCTGTCGAGCCGTATCCGAGCGACCACCGGGTGGTGCTCATCACCTTTGCGCGGCGCTGAGCGCGCTACGGGTCGACCGCGTGTTTAAGGCGTTCCGCCACCACCTGTAAGACCTTCACGCGTGCGTAGTGCTTGTCGTTGCCCTCGACAATGGTCCAGGGCGCGTGCACGGTCGAGGTGCGCTCAAGCATATCGGCCGCCGCTTCCTCGTACTCTTTCCATTTCTTTCGGTTGCGCCAGTCTTCGTCGTTGATCTTCCACTGCTTGTGCGGGTCGTTCTGGCGCTCCTTGAAGCGGCGCAACTGCTCCTCTTTCGAAATGTGCACCCAGAACTTCACCACGACAGTGCCGTACTCGGAGAGCTGTTCCTCGAACTCGTTGATTTCACGGTAGGCGCGCACCCATTCGTGCGCCTCGGCGAAACCCTCGATACGCTCGACCAGCACGCGCCCGTACCAGCTGCGGTCGAAGATGGTGATGTGCCCGGCTTTCGGTACGCCTTTCCAGAAGCGCCACAGGTAATGGTGGGTCTTCTCATCGCCTGCGGGCGCGGCCACCGGCACCACCTCGTAGCCGCGCGGGTCCATCTCGCGCACCAGCCGCCGGATGGCCCCACCCTTGCCCGCGGCGTCGGGCCCTTCAAAGACAATGACCACAGAGGTCCGGCGCATGTAGCAGAGGTGTTGCAGGCGACGGACCTCTTTCTGCAGCTTGTCGCGTTTCTTCTCGTAGGTCTCGTCGTCGATCGACAGGTCGAGGTCGATGCGCTGCAGCGGATTCGTGCGGCGGGGGGCCGGCTGAATGACCGGGGCCAGTTGGCTGCTGTGCTGCTCGAGCGCCTGCTCGAACGTGGCCACCAGCGTCTCGGCGATGCGCAGCTTGCAGTAGCGCTCGTTCGTGGCGGGCACCACACTCCACGGCGCGTGCGGGGCCGAAGTCTCGACCAGGGCGTCCTCTACGGCCGCATAGAAGGTGTCGTAGCGCTTGTGCCGGAACCGCTCGGCCTCGCCAATTTTCCAGGCAAAGGCCTTGTCCTTGCTCAGCTTCGCAAAGCGCTTGGCCTGTTCCTCCTTCGCGATGTGCAAGAAGAACTTCACGACCGCGGCGCCATCGGCCGCCAGTTGCCGCTCGAAGACCCGAATATCCTCGAAGGCCTCGCGCACCACGGCGGGCTTGACCTCGCCGGCCACGCGCTCGTCGAAGACCAGGCGGTACCAGCTGTGGTTATAGATGGCGATGTTGCCGTAGGCCGGCAGCATCTGCCAGAAACGGTGCATGCGCGGGAACATGCGCTCGTAGTCGGTGGGCGGGCGCACGTTGTGCACCTTGAAGTGGCGGGGGTCCAGCGCCTGCAACACGCGCGAGAGCGCGGCCCCCTTGCCCGCGGCGTCCCAACCCTCCATCACCACGACGACCGGTATGCCCGCCGACTGTACACCGCGCTGCAATTCGGCCAGGCGCACATCCAGGGCATCCATCGCCTGCCGGTAGTCGGCCTTGCTGACTTTCGCTTCGAGGTCGATTTTCTCGAGCATGGCGTGGACGCAGGCTCAGGCGGCAGCCGCCGGTGCCTCCTCTTCCTCGGGGTCACCGCGTTGGGCGCGCACGCGGGCGTCCTGGTCCTGCAACCAGGCAAGACCATCGGCCAGCACTTCGCGTACCGTGTCTTCATCGAGGCCGATATGGTCGCCCGGGTACCACCGGATCTCTTTGGGGTCGCGCGCTGCTTCGTAGAGCGCACGGGCCGCGGGCGGCGCTACCAGCCCGTCTGCCTCGCCGTTCTGAAAGAAGACCGGGCGCGGTGCGATGCCG
>CAYMLC010000293.1:0-4978 GCA_964390765.1 uncultured Nitrospirales bacterium | reverse complement strand
GCCCACCGCCGCGTGTACATCCTGACTGGGCTGGCCGGGCGGGTTGGCCTCGGGCGGCAGGTTGGCCTCGGGCGGCAGGTTGGCCTCGGCAAAGTCGCTGCCGGAAAACGCCAGCATGAAGGCGACCATGTCGGCCACTTCCTGGTCGGTCTGGAAGCTGAACCGGCCGAACGCCAGGAAGCGCTCGATGGTATCGGCGGCGCCATCGTTCGCAAAGCCGAAGCCCGCCCGGCTGGTCACGCCGCGCGCATCCTGCTTGTCGACCATGCTCATGCCCACTTTGTCGTACAGGTTGCGCAATTGCGGCGTCTTCAGTTCGTCCTGCACAAAGCCGCCCAGTTCAGCCAACGCCAGGCGGTTGGCGCCCGTGTCGGGATTGGGCGGGATACGCGCCCACGCACCGTCTTCGAAGCGGTAGGGCGTGCTATCGCCGGCGGGCAGGGTATGGCATTCCATGCAAGTTCGGAATCCGGCGTCCAGCAGCCGCGTCGGCGTACCGTTTACCGGTGCGCCCCGAAACAGAAACAGCCCGTTCTCCGCATTGCCATTGGGCAGCGGCACGCCGGCCGCCAATTGCAGGTCACCCGTCGCGTAGTGGCCTGGCAGCGGCAGGTCCGTCGGCAGGCTGTTGTCGAGGGCGCGGAACGGATTCGGTGGAAAGTAGAGCGTGGCGATAAAATCTTCGAGCGCCTGCATCTCGGCATCGGTCAACTGCCGGTCGGCGCCCATCAAGTCGGTATAGGTGGCGTTGAACTCCTCGAGGCCCAGGCGGTCGCCCCGCCAGTGAAAGGGTTCGTGCCCGATAATGTCGGTCAACGTCTGCGTATGCATCGGCCCCTTCATCGGGTGGAAGTCGTCGAAGTTGTCCGTCGGCAGCAGGCCGGCCTCGAGGTTGAAGTCTCCCCCTTCGCGCAAGTCGCGCACCTCGCGCACGGCACCGTCTGGCACGCCCAGGTCCCAGGACAGCCGGTCGATGCGCGTGTCGACGTGGCACGACGCACACGACGCCTGGCCCAAGCCCGAAGTCAGGTGGGTGTCGTACAGGAAGGGGCGGCCCGCGCGTATGGCCTCGGGCGTCGGGTCGAAGAATGCAACCGTAGTAACGACCTGACGGGTGGCCGTATCCACCACCGAGACCGAGGCCGCGAAGCGGTTCAGCACGTACAGACGGCCACGCGCATCGTCGAGCGCCATCCCGGTCGGCCCTTCGCCCACCGTGATCGTGGCGTCGCCCGGGGCGCGCGCGCCTTCGGGCCCCAGCACCAGCACGTTGTTGGACCCCATGCCGCTGACATAGGCGCGGGTCCCCGCCGCATTCCACACCACCCCACGCGGGTCGCCCAGCGATTCCTCGCGCGCCGCCGGCGGTACCGATGCATCGTGATACGCCTCGGCCACGCCATCCTGCGCGAGCTGTGCCGCGGCCAGATGGGCCTCGTTCAGATCCACCAGGTGCTGCGCGGCCGTGTCGTCGGTCACCGCGGCCATCACACGCACGAAAGTACCGTTGAGGTTTGGCTCGAAGCGCACCTCGTTCGTCGCGTCCGTGCCCGCCACCAGCACCGCGCCAGTCGCGGGATTCACTGCCAGCGCCGCGTTGATGTTCATCAGCCGCTCGATGTAACGCAGGCCCAGCGTGTCCGCGTCGATCACCGCCACATCGCGATCGAGCAGGGTCCAGCCCACCGGCCGCACCGACTGATTGGCCCGGTCGCCGCTGACCCACCGCGTCCAGTCCTTGCCGGTGTCGTCGCGCCAGCGGCCGGCGTCGTCTTGCCGCACGATAAGGCCCGTGCGCGGCGGGCGGGGCTGACCCGGCGTCCGTGGCGGCTCGAAGGCCGTACCGGCGTTCGGCGGCGGATTGGTCCCGCCGTGCGGCGTATCCGGATCGCTCACCACGTTAACGCCGAGCGACTCGACAAAGCCGCCCGCGAGGATGGTGGTGCCGTTGCCCGACTCGAAGATAGCCGCGTACACCGTCTCACCGTCTGGGCTCACCGCCAGGTCGCGCGGGTCTTCGGCTTCGATGGGCACCTCCTGCGGCGGCGCAAATGGGTTGGCGGGATCGAACACCTGAACCGTATTCGCCGCCGAGCACGACACGAACGCGCGCTCGGGCGCGCCCGCAAACACCACGTCGCACGGCTCGTCGCGCGTCTGCAGGGTCGCACGCACGTACGCGTTCGCGGCGTCGCTCACGTCGAGAATGCTGACGGAATCGGACAGGTGGTTGACCACCCACAACGCGGCATCGTTGCGAAAGGTCGCCGAGACCGGGTCGAGACCCACGCGCACCGATCCCACCTGCACGGGCGCGGGGCCGGTCACATCGAACAGAGCTACGCGCGCATCGGCCGTGTTGCACACGGCGAGCAACGCACCGTCTGGACTCAGGTCAACCGGCGAGACGTGGGGCGATTCAAAATTGGTGTAGGTATCGTCGGCTGTATGGTTATCGCTGGCGAGCGCTGTAATGGAGAAGAGCGAAACAACAAGTACCACCGCCACCCGAAGGTGGTATTTCATAGTGCCTCCCGGCCCGTTGCCACCTGCTGCGCACACGATGCGGGCGTAGACATCGTGTGGTAATGCGTGGTGCCCTGCCCAAAGCGCGCCAGCTTGCCCCTACCAAAAGCGGCCACAGCAACACGCGCCAGCAAGCACGGTAGGAAACTCAGAAGGATTGCGTCAAGGAAACGCTGGCGCGCAACATTTCCAGGCGTTTTGCGACATCCGCATAATTCGGATTGCCCGCATACACGCGCTCGAGGTCTTTGCGCGCCTGCGCGGCGCGGCCCAGCGCTTCGTACACCAGCGCCCGCTCGTACCACAGCGCCTCGCGCAGTTCGTCGGGCCGGTCCTTCCGGCGGCGCAAGGCCGCGGTCAACGTATCGCGCGCGGCCGTATGCAGCCCCAGCTCGCGCAGCGCCCGCGCCTTGTGCAACAGGATAGCCGTGTGGACCGGGGTTTCATTCTCCACGTCCTGCGTCATCTTCACCACCCGCTGGCACATCGCACGGTCGCCCGGCTTCGCTTCGAGCAGCAGTTCCACCGCCGAGAGCATCACCACCGGGTCGTCGGGCGCGTGGCGCCGCAGGTCGTGCAAGCGGGCGAGCGCGTCTTTCCAGCGCCCTTGCTGCTGATAGATCTCGACCAGTGCGAGCAGCACGCCGCGCACGTCCACACTCAGGTGAACCGTTACCGTCTCGGTAATCTGCAGGCTCAGTTGCGGCGCCACCTCGTACTTCTTGAAGTAGCGGCCGAGTTCCTTGCGCTGTTCATATACGCGCTTCAGATGCTGCTCGGCCGGCTCCAAGGCGTCGCGCTTCAGCTGCAGAAACCCCGCCATGTATGCGCCATCGGCCAAGTGCGCGGCACGCTCGAACTGCTTCAGCGCCTCCGCTTCCTCGTCCTGTGTCAGCGCGCGCCAGCCGTCCACCAAGGCCTCCTCCTTCGCCGGCACCACCAGCCGCTGAAAGAAGCCCAGGTCCAGCCGGTCGGCCAACGGCACGGGCGGCGCATCGGGTGCTTCGCTGTTACCCGCGCCACGCCCCCGCGCCCGTTTCGCCTTGCCCGGATTCTGCACCGTGTAGAACAGGCCCGTGCCCGGAATGCCCGCCGTCGCGCGCGTGCCCGCCGTGCCCATGGTGTACTTCGCACCGCGCGGCCCGAACGACAGCGAAGCCGCCGACTTGCTCAGGTTCAGCGTGATACCCGGCGCCACACGCACGCGCCGCCAGAAACGAAAGCTCATGGCCTGTGCCCCCTTCTACTTACGACTCAACCAAGGTACAGACCCTATAGTGCCACGCCAACCAATCGGTGTCATCGGCGAAGGGTGGGGGCCCTTTCCCCCGCCCCCTTTCCCAAGCCGGGCCACGTCCGGCACAATCGATACAGAACCGGAAGGAATGATCGATGCGCCTTGTCTCACTCGCGGCTGTCATCGGCGCCCTGGCCACGGCGGCCACCGCACAATCCATCGGCGACGCACCTTTTGCGCAAGACCGCGCCCGCACACATGCCGCCGCCGAAAAGCTACTCGGCGGAGCGCCCCGGCACATCGCACCGCTCGGCCGTGACGGACTGCTCGCCACGCGCAGCACGGCCACCGCACGCTGGGACGGCGAAACCTGGCGGCGCGCAGCACGCGCGCCGCTTCCACCCGAACACTTGATTGCCGCAAACGGCACCGCCTACGCCGCCGCCGCACACACGCTGCTGCGCTATGCAGACGACCACTGGTCAATCGTGACGGAAGTCGATACCGCTATCCAAGCCCTCGCGCCGTGGGGCGATACCGCGGCCTACGCCACCGCGGCAGGGGTGTATACGCTCGAAGGCAGGCGGCGGGCCACGACTGCTGACGCGGCCCCCATCGCCGTGCTGCTGCACATTGAAGACAGCACACTACGGCAAGCACTCGGCGGCGCGATCGGCCTGGCGGGCAGCGAAGAGGGCCTCTACGCCATCACCGCCGAAGAAGGCGCACCGCTGCGCCCCTGCTATCCGGCCGACGCCACCCGACGCTGGGCTCCGCGCGACGTCTATGCGCTGGCCGCGACACCCGGCGCCATCTGGTTCGGCGCGCGCGAAGGCGCCGGACGCTTTACGGCGGACGGGGGCTGGCAACTCTTCACCGGCAATGAGGGTCTGCCCGTGGCAGGCTTTACCGATGCCGCCGCCAACGACCAGAGCGTCTGGCTGGCGACGCGGCAGGGCGCCGTGGTGTGGCGTGCCGGCACTTTCGCCTATCGTGCGGGCCCACGCTGGCTGCCCGGCGACACCCCAAGCCAGGTCGCACTGAGCGGAGACGGCACGGCGTGGTTCACGACGACCGCCGGTCTCGGCAGCATCGCGCCCATGCCCACCACGCTGGCCGACAAGGCCGAGCATTATGAGCAAGTTGTCGACACGCGCCACCGGCGCGACGGGCTCGTCGTCGCCTGCACCTTCGAGGAACCCGGCGACCCCACGT
>CAYMLC010000292.1:3942-4984 GCA_964390765.1 uncultured Nitrospirales bacterium | reverse complement strand
GCCCCTTCAACTCAAGCAGCGTCAGTGCGCTCAGGGCTTCGCCCACCGACAACCGTGCGGCCATGGCAATCTCGTCGACGAAGGAGCCGTCGGGTCCCAGCACGCGCAGCACACCGTCCTCCACGTCGCTCAGCTTCGGCTTGGGCGCGGCGGGTGTCGTGCGTGTGGCCGGCGTCGTGCGTGCGGCGGATGTATTGGACGCGGCCGTACGTGCTGCCATCCGCGTCCTGGGCACGGCGGTTGCCGTTGCACTCGTCCGTTCCTGCTCACGCTGCACTGCCGCCGCCTGCTCTGGCCGGGGCGGCTCGGTGACCGTCGCAACGGGCAACTCGGCCAGCACATCCTCCACCGATTCCGCCAGCTTTGCGCCCTCGCGCAGCAGCGCGTGTGGCCCGCGACTCGCGCGGTTGGTGATGGGTCCCGGCACGGCGAAGACTTCGCGCCCCTGCTCGGCCGCCTGGCGCGCCGTGATCAACGCACCGCTGCCCGGCGGCGCCTCCACCACAATGGTCGCCAGGCTCAGCCCGCTGATGATGCGGTTGCGATACGGAAACTGGCCGCGGCTGCCCGTGTTGCCCATGGGATAGGGCGAGGCCACCGCACCCGACTGGATGATGCGGTGCATCAGCGCGGCGTTCTCGGCCGGATATACCTTGTCTACGCCGCAGCCCAGCACCGCCACCGTGCGGCCGCCGGCTTGCAGCGCGCCTTCGTGAGCGGCCGCGTCGACACCGCTGGCCAGTCCACTCACTACCGTATAGCCGCGTGCCGCCAGGTCGTGGCCGAAACGCTCGGCGACCTGCAGCCCATAGCTCGTGGGCTTGCGCGTGCCCACAATCGCCACGCAGGGCGCTTCGTGCTCGTGCCAGGTCCCGCGCACATACAGGCACAGCGGCGGGTCATAGATTTCCGCCAGCAGTGGGGGATAGGCATCGTCTTCCATCGTCAGCAGCGCGGCGTCCTCGAACAGCGCCTCGACCTCCGCCGCCGCCCGCGCCTGGTAGGTCTTCAGCACCGCGATCTTGGCGGCGTCGTCCGCGAG
>CAYMLC010000292.1:0-3932 GCA_964390765.1 uncultured Nitrospirales bacterium | reverse complement strand
AGCAGCGCGGCGTCATATTCACGCAGCAGCCGCTCCTGCCGGCCCACGTCCACCGCTTCCTGATACGCCGCGATGCGCGTGGCCAGGGCCTTGCCCACCGTCTCGCGCAGTTCCGCTTCACGTGCGCGCAGCACGTTCTGCGGCCGGCCAAAGCGTGCGAGCAGCCGGATAAAATGCGTACTGCCCACCCCCGGCACCAGCGCCAGGCTCAGCCAGTGGCGTTGCGCATCGGAGAGTGGCACGTGCCCCACGGCTCAGGCGTCCCCCGCGTCGCTCTCCGGCGTCGGCGCCGCGTCGGCCGCGGGCGTGTCCGCATCCGGGTCGGGCAAGGGCCGCACGTACAGATTGCGGTACCACACCTCGCCACCGTGGTCCTGAAACGCGATCAGGCCGTCCGGCTGCATCTCGGCGTAGGCCACTTCGAACTTGCCCAGCGGGGTGGTCATCTTGCTGAAGTCGGTGTCGATGACCGTCCAGCCGTTGAACACCACGCGCACGCGGTCGCCCTGCACCGTAATGTCATAGCTGTTCCACTCGCCCGGCGGGCGCACCAGGTTGTACATCGGCGTCACCACGTCGTAGATCGAGCCGCACCCCGTAACACTGGGCAGCGCGCCGTGGTCTTCGAGCACTTGCACCTCGAACCCGCGGTTCACCGGGTCGTTCGGCTGCATCCGCAGGAACAGTCCGCTGTTCGCGCCTTCGGTCAGCATGAACGCGACGTGCAATTCGAAGTGGTCGAAACGCTCGGCCTCGTACCCCACATAGCGCAGCGGGGTGATGGTGCGTCCGTAGATGTGCAGCACACCGTCTTCGAGCGCAAAGATGTCCATGTCATCGGTGACGTTGGCCCACTGGGTGGCGTGCTCACCCTCGAACAGCGCCAGCCACCCATCACCCGAGGGCGCCGCCGTGGGTTCGCCCTGCGGCCGGGGATTGAGGCTGCCCGGGCCACCACTGGCCACCCACCAGCCCAGCGCCACACCACCGATCAGGCACGCGAGCGCAACCGTGAAATAGCGGAAGAAGGTACGCATGTCAGAGCGGCCTCACCAGTAGATTGCGGTACCACACTTCGTCGCCATGGTCCTGCAGAATAATGTGGCCCGTCTGAGGCAGCCGGGCCAGCGGCGTGTCGAACTTGCCAATAGGTTCCGTCATCTTCGACAGGTCCAGGTGCAGCACGCGCCAGCCGTTCAGAAAGGCCTCCACCTCGCTGCCTTCCACGCGCAGGTCGTAGCTGTTCCATTCGCCCGGCGGCATGACCATCTGAAACATGGGCGTGGCCACATCGTAGAGCGAGCCGCACCCTTGCTTGCTCGGCGGCTCGCCATAGCTGTCGAGCACCTGCAATTCGAAGCCGCCCTGCACCACATTGTCCGGGTCGGTGCGGAAGAACACGCCGCTGTTCGCGCCCTCGGTCAGCTTGAACTCGATGTGCAGCTCGAAGTCGCCGTAGGTCTCGGGCGTATAGGCCAGATACCGCGTGGGCTTCTGCCCTTTGATGTGGAACACGCCGTCTTCGAGCGTGAACACCTCCGCCGCGGGCACGCCGTCGCTCACGTTTTCCCACGCGGCCGCGTCGGTGAAGAGGTCTTGCCAGCCGTCGTCGTCCGGGGCGGGCGTCATCTTGCCTACCGGTACGCGCTCACCCGCGCCCACTACCCCACAACCCGCCAGCACCAGCGCCAGCAGCACCGCCCCGCACCCGCGCCAAGTCCGCCACGTCCATGCACGCATCAGAAAAATCTCCCCAGTAAGCGGCGCAGCCAACCAATGCCGCCCGTCTCTTCATCCTCTGGTTCATTGCCGGCCCGCGGCGCGCCCTGTGGCGCCCGGGGTGCCTCGCCTTCCGGCTCAGCCCGCCACGGCGCTTCGCCCGCCTGTGCCCGGGCCAGCCAATCCTGCCAGGGCTGTGCCCGCGCGCCAAAGCTATATCCCGTAAGCGCTTGCAACAACTGGCCCGCCCGAACGCGCAGCGGCGGATTCTCCGCCATCACGTTCACCAGCCGGCTGGCCGCCTCGCGCAGCTCCAGGTCGTACAGCAATTCCGCGGCGCGATACTGCACCCCAAACGCCGGCTCGCTGCGGCCCGCCGCTGCCGCATACAGTGTGTCCGCCACATTCGCACTGTCAAGCTGCATCAATGCTTCGAGCGCCATCTCGCGAATGGCGGACGCGGGGTGGTTCAGCAGGTCACGCCACAGCGCTACCGCCTGCCGGCTGCGCACCCGGCTCAGCGCGTCGGCCGCCACATACGCCAGCGGCCAGTCCGCTTCGCGCACCAACTGCGCCAGCAGCGGTGTGGCGCTCTCGCTGCCCAGCCGGCCCAGTGCATAGGCCGCCAGCTGGCGGTCGCCCAGCGGCCGGTTGGGGTCTTCCAGCCGTGCCAGCAGCGGCGCTTCCAGACGGCTGCGCCAGGCCGGCAGCGCGTTCGCCACTGCCGTGGCCAACTCGGGCCTGCCCCGCGCCAGCGCCTCCCACACCCACGGTTGCAGCAGCCCGGCCGGATAGTCGGCCAGGGCGCGAACGGCCGCACGCGACACCGCCGCGTCCGGGTCACCCACCAGCAGCACCAGATCGCGCGCTGCTGCGCCGGTGCGTTGTTCGCGCAGGGCCGATACCGCCGCCATGCGCACGGTGGCGTCCTCGCTGACCGCAAGGTCAGGCGCCAGTCCCGGCGTACGGCCTTCCCCCTCTTCTGCGGGCAGGCCGTCGGCGGCATCCTGGCCGTCCCCCCGGGCCCGGGGCGGGGTAATGGCCGCCACCGGCCAGTACACCAGTCGCCGCCCAGACAGCGTCTGCCAGCGCGCAGCCGCAGCGCGCAGCGGCTGCGCAACGGAAGCTGCCTGCCCCTCGGTTGTGCCCCCGGAAGCTGCAGGTTCTGCCGCAGGTTGCGCGGCTGGCTCCGATTCCGGCGCTTCGGCAGCCCCTTCACCCGCCGGCTCAGCACCGGCCGCGGGACCATTGTTAGCGGATTGTTTGGGAGGCTCGGCCGGCCCGGGAGTGGCATGGCTAAGTCCCGCCAGAAATAAACTTACAACGATTGCCAGGCCCGCCGCGACCGCCCCCGCGCGGCTGCGATAATCCGGCTTTCCACGAAAGCGAATGGGTCCCTCGAAAAAAAGGACTTGCACGGAATACCCAACCGCGCCATAATGTCCTTGTGGTTGGCGGCAGCGGTTACTCCCCCTAACCGATGTCGCTTCAGTCAGCAATGACTGGTTCCCACCACCGGCGAGTGCATATGGCAGTTTCCCCCGCTGCCCGCACTCGCCCCTTTTTTTGTGTTCCAATTGAAGACGTTTGTTAGCAATGCGTTGACTTCTTGCGTTTGCGTAGTTATACTCCGCCACGTCAGCACGCGCTGTGCCGCACGGCAGTTTCTCTTCAACACACCCCGGCTTTTCCGGGCACGCTATGCATCGGCGTCGGCCAGCAATAAACCTCGAAATAGTCTATATCCGCTGTGATAACGCTACGCGACCGCAGCGGAAGGAGTATGGCGCATGACCGTCAAATTCAGCACCGGGCTATGGGTATTCGACCCGGCGCAAGACCGCTTCTGTGCCGAAGGGTACCGTGAACAGACCAAGGTCACGGAACAGCTTTCCGCCATCTCCAAGATTAAGGGCATCAAGGGCGTCGAGCTTCGGCAGGGTGACTTTACAACAGAGCTGCCTGCCAAGGAAATCAAGCGGGTCTTGAAGGACTATGGCCTGGCCTGCTCGGGCCTGGCCGCGCATCTGGCCGATGACCGCCGCTTTGCGTTGGGGGCCTTTGCGCACCAGCATCAGAAGACGCGCAACGCCGCCATCGATGAGGGCAGGCGTGCGGTCGACAATGCCCGTGTGCTGGGGGCGACCGAGGTGACTATCCGCCTCTACAGCGACGGCTTCGATTATCCCTTTCACATCGACTACCAGACGCAC
>CAYMLC010000291.1:0-4987 GCA_964390765.1 uncultured Nitrospirales bacterium | reverse complement strand
GGCGCTCTCCCCCATCACCGCCCGGTATTGCGTGCCCTTCCCGGTCAGCCATTCCGAAAGCGCCCACCAACTCTCGAGGCCGCTGGCGCCGGTGTACGTCACCTGATGCCACCAGCCGGCCTCGTTCACGTAGTCGTCGGGGAAAATCGCCAGCAGCGCCGCCCGCTGCGTCTCGGCGCTCAGGTCGGCAAAGGGAATCGCCACGCGCAGCCGGTCGCGATAGCGCGTCCAGTTGGCGGGCTCAGCCAGATACGGTTGCAGAAAGGTCTCGGCCCCGTCGCCCGGGGGCAGTTGGCACTCGAGAAACAGCATGCGCCCGCCCCGCAGCGCGGCGAAGGCGCCCTCGTCAATGGGCGCGCGCACCACGCTGGTGGCGTGGGCCGGCCGCGGCGTGGCCAGCAGCGGCGCCAAGAGGAGGGCCCAGAGCAGCGGGGCGCAGCACAGACCGCACACGCGGGGCACGGTGCGTGGGGCCAGATGGTGCCAAGGCGGCTGCGGCATGAACGAACACCCTCGCGGGCGCGGGATACTACGGACCGGCCCGCAGCCAACCGACACGCCCTATGGTGTGGAGGCTACCACAGCACCGAGAAAACACACAATATATTGTGGTTGAGCGGGCGATTCTGCAGCCAGCTATTCCGCGGGCTCATCGGCTTCGCGCCGCACCGGACCCATATAGTTGGGATACAACTCGCGCAGGCGCCGCCACACGTAGCCTTTCAAATCACGCACGGCATACGGGTCGGGCGAGACAAAGCTGAGCCCCACCAGTACCGCCTCGTCGGCCTGGTGGCCCAGGCGGCTCACGTGCGCCACGCGCGCCACCATCTGGTGCGTCTCTTCTGCGCCCGGCAGCCCCAGCCAAACATCCAGGTTGTCGCCGGCTTCTACGTCCAGGGGCAGCCGCAGCAGCATGCCGCCGGCGCTCACGTTGATGACCGGCGCAGCGATGCGGCGCGGATGTACCTGGTCGCGCAACTCGACCCGGAAGTCGGCCGGCACACGCCAGGTTCCCCGGTGGTGCATGCGGTACAGCTGCTCGGGCCGCCGCATCAACAGGCCGTCGCCCGCCTGCGCGGGCGGCTCGAGCACCTCGAGCGGATAGCTGGTATAGCCCCCTTCATCGTGCAACTCGAGGTCGATGTGCATGCCCGGCAGCGGAAAGTCGCACGTGGGAAACGTTGTGCGCACGTTCTCTTTGTCGGCGGAAATGATCGTGGCCAGATAGCGGTGGCCCATCAGCACCAGCAGGCAGCGTTCGCCCGCACGTATCTGCCCGTCGGGTACGGTTGGTGTGGGATTCATGGCCAAGGCAAGCGTCCTCCGGGCGGGACTTTACCACATGAATTGCGGCGGCACGCCACTACGAGGCGGTGGGCGGGGGCGGCTCGTTCAGGCTCAGCAGGTAGTAATAGAGCGTGCGCGCCATGCCATAGACAATGGCGCCCACCAGCAGCAAGAGAATCGACCACGTCAACCAGGGGCTGATCTCGCGAATCTCTTGCCACAGACGGGTCCACCCCACAATGCCTACCACGTTGCCACTGGTTACCAGCGCGAGTGCCGCCCAGGTACGAAAACCCATCAGGTAACCGGCAACCGTCCCGGCGAGCGGCCCGGTACTGGGCAGCGGCAACAAGACGAAACAGAACAGCCCCACCGCACCATAGCGCCGCACGCGCCTGCCTTGCGCCGCAACCGACGCGTGAAAGCGCAAGAGCGCCTGGCCCACGAACGGCAGTTTTTCCGCCAGGCGAAATCCGCCCGCAAACAGGCTGTAGGCCATCAACATCATGATGGTGTCGAGCACCACCTGCAGCCGCACCAATTCCCAGAAGCCGAGTCCCATCACCAGCCCCAGCTCCGCACTGCCCGGCCGCCCGCCGAAGAGGTGCGCCAGCAGCGTTCGCCAGATGCCGCCGTACGCTTCCGGGTTCGTCCACGACACATAGGCCGCCCACAGCAAGGTGCCGAATAGCAGCAAGAGCCCGCAACTGCCTACGATGGCCAGCGCGCCCGTACTGGGCTCGTTCGGAATAGCGTGCTTCGAGGGTGGTGTCATGCGCGCAAAGGGGCTGTGCCGCACGTGGCGGCGGACATGGATGGCTGCAGGCGGCGCCCCCGCCCGGTGCACGCAGCGGACCACGCCACGCGGCGCTGTGTTTCAGGCCGCGCGGCGTGTTGTAGTGGCGGCCGGCGCAATGCGGCACGCACACATGGAACCAAACAATGGCTGAAGAGCAGCACGAACCCCGTGAACCGGCAGGCGCCGGCGCAGCGCTGGTCGACCTCGCGCGCGAGCACGTGGCCCTGCACGCGGGCGACGCATCGCGCGATGACCCCGAGGCCTTTCGTGCCGCGTTCGATGCCAGCCGGGTGCCCGCCGCGCCGGGCTGCTACATCATGAAAGACGCGAAGGGCAAGCCCATCTACGTCGGCAAGGCCAAGAGTCTGCGGGCGCGCGTGCGCAGCTACCTCAACGAGAGCGACACCCGCTACACCGTGCGCTTCCTCATGCGGCGCGTCGGCAGCATCGACTTCTTTGTCACCTCGAACGAGAAGGAGGCGCTGCTGCTCGAGAACAGTCTGATCAAGAGTCATAAGCCGCGGTACAACGTGCGTTTGAAGGACGACAAAACCTACCTCAGCCTCAAGATTGATCCACGGCGGCGCTTCCCGCGCATCATCCCCACGCGCCGCTACAAGAAAGACGGCGCGCGCTACTTCGGCCCCTATCACAGCGCCAGCAGTATGCGCCAAACGTTGCGGCAGTTGCAGCGCCTTTTTCCACTGCGCACCTGCACCGACCACGTGCTGAACAACCGCACGCGCCCCTGCCTCTACTACCAGATGAAGCAGTGCGTGGCGCCCTGCGTGGGCTACGTCAGCCGCGAACAATACGACGAGTTGGTGCAGCAGGTCATTCTGGCCCTCGAAGGCCGCAACGACGAACTCGAGAAGCACCTCACGGCCCGCATCGAAGCGCACGCCGCGCGCCTTGAATTCGAGCAGGCCGCCGAACTGCGCGACCGCCTCTACGCCGTGCGGCGTACCCTCGAACGCCAGCGCACCGTGGGCGTGCCCGGCGCCGAAGACCGCGACGTGTTCGGCCTCTATCAGCGCGGCCGCTATCTGACCGTGCAATTGATCTACTACCGCGGCGGCAAGATGCTGGGCGGGCGCACCTTCACCTTCGAACGCACCGAACTGCCCGCCGAAGAGCTGCTGGGCTCGCTCTTGCTGCAGTACTACGCCGATGCGCCCGCCGTACCGCGCGAGGTCCTGGTCTCGCACGCCCTGGAAGACGCCGGGACGCTGGGCGAATTGCTGACCGAACTGCGCGGCACCAAGGTGCACGTGCACCAGCCGCAGCGCGGCGAGAAGAAGCGGCTGATCGAGCTGGCCGCGCGCAACGCACGCCAGCATTTCGAAGAGCAGCGCCTCGCGGACAAGGCCAACCAGGATGCACTCGAAGGCGTGCAGCGCATGCTGCAACTGCCCGCGCCCCCCGCACGCATCGAGTGCTTCGACATCTCCACCATACAGGGCAACAAGACCGTGGGCGCCATGGCGGTCTTCTCGCAGGGCGTGGCCGACAAGAACCGCTACCGCCGCTACGCCATCAAGAGCTTCGAGGGGCAGGACGATTTCGCCGCCATGCGCGAAGTGCTGATGCGCCGCTACAAACGTGCGATTGAAGAGCAGGACCTGCCGGGGCTCATTCTCATCGACGGCGGCAAGGGCCAGCTCAACGTGGCGCACACCGTGCTGAAGGACCTCGGCATCGAAGACACGCCGCTGGCCAGCATCGCCAAGGCGCGCAGCGAAGGCACCGGCCGCTCGCCCGAGCGCTTCTTCCTGCCCGGCCGCATGAACCCCATTGTGCCCCGGCAAGACAGCCCCGCCGTGCTGATGCTCGCACGCCTGCGCGACGAGACCCACCGCTTCGCGATCACCTATCACCGGCAGCGTCGCGGCAAGAGCACGCTCAGCACCGCGCTGACCGAGATTCCCGGCGTGGGCGAGAAGCGCGCGCGCACGCTCTTGAACCGCCTGGGATCGGTTGCGAAAATACGCGCGGCTGCGGTCGAGGATATCGCCGCGCTGCCGGGCTTCAATGCAAAGCTGGCGCATACCGTTCATGCACACCTGCGCAACCGGGATGCGCCCACGCCCCCGGACGCGCCGGATGCGCCACAGGAGGCAACCTGATGTTCACCGCCATCGGCGTGGTCGTGGCCCTGCTCATCCTGGCGGCGATCGCCGTCGTCTACTGGGCCACCCTGCAGAGCATGTACCCCGAAGAGGTGCGCACCCAAGAGGTGTACACCGTCACCACGCCCGACCTGTGGAAGATACGCCTGTGCCGCTACCGCCGCGGCCGCTCCTCGGGCGAGCCCGTGCTCTTCGTGCCCGGCCTCTGCGCCAACCTCAACAACTTCATCCATCCCGCCGGCCAGAGCGTGGTCGACCATCTGGTCGAGCGCGGCTATGACTGCTGGTGTGTCGACCTGCGCGGTTGCCGCTCTTCGCAGCCGCCCTTCGGCCGCGACCGCTACAGCGCCACGCTCGATGGCTATGTGAAGGAAGACCTGCCGGCCGTCGTCCAATTCGTCCGCAAGCAGACCGGCTATGGCCGCGTGCACTGGGTGGGCCATTCGCTGGGCGGCATGCTGCTGTTTGCCTACCAGGCGCTGCACGGCGCGCGGCACCTGGGTGCAGGCGTGGTGGCGGGTTCACCCACCCTGTGCGAGACCACCCGGCTCTGGCTGCCGCCCGGGCTGCCCGCGCTTATCCGGCTGGCGCCCGGCTTCTTTACCAAGGTCGCGCGCGGCTATGTGCCGCTCGGGCGCGCGGCGCGCCTCAAGATCGGGCCCATCCCGCTCAATCTGCGCAACCTGCACCCGCAGGTCGACGGCACCGCCCTGTTCAACGCGCTCGAGGAACAGCAACCCGACGTTATCGGCGAGGTGCTCTTCTGCGC
>CAYMLC010000290.1:0-4991 GCA_964390765.1 uncultured Nitrospirales bacterium | reverse complement strand
AAGCACCGCGCGCCACCACGCCCCGGCTACACGCGCACGACGCCGCCCGCGCGCACGACCCGTTGCGCACCGGGCGAGTGAGCGGCTAGACGCGGACGTTGATGTTGCCGCCCACGGCCGGGTCGACCGATGCGGCCTCGAGCAATTGCAGGGCCTGTTGCCCCTCGAACTCAACGGCATCCTTGGTGAGCGACGCGACGCGCGCCTGAAATTGCGCGGCGATTTCCGCGCCCTGCGTACCGACTCCAGATACGGCCATGACGATACCCTCCTTGGTTGCGTCCTGCTGAAGTGTAACGCGGCATAGGCATCTGGGCAAATGAAGTGTTCATCAAGCGGCCGTCAGCGCGCGCATCGATTCGAGGTGATGGCGCGTGTGGTCGTGCGTGAAGAAAAGCACTTCACGCACGGTGAGCTTGCCGATGAGCGGATGCGGCAGCAGGTAGCGGTCGAGCTGTTCTTCGGACCAGGGCGCGATGCCTGTACTCAGCCGCGCGTATTGCCGGCGCAGAGCCTCCACCGTGGCAGACTGCTGGTCCGCGCGCACTGCCGGCGGCACATAGGGACCAGACGCCTTGCCCCCCGCCTCGAGACTCGCACGGTATTGCTCGGCCACCCCGTCATAGCTGGCGCTGGGGCGGTCGGCCTTGCCGAAGCGCAGGCCGATAAGGAAGCCCGGCAGCCGCAGCGCGAGGTTTACCGGCCGGGCACTGCGCACCAGGTGGTCGGCCTGGGTGCCGGGCGACCACTTGCCCGCCGGCGCCTGCGTGAATTGTTCGGGCGTCTCGGCGCTGAGCAGGGCCACAGCGGCGGCGGCCTCCTCTTCGAGCCCCGCGATGATCTCGGCTTTGGTCTGTAGCATGGCCCGCACCCTCCCGCGTATAGCTGGTGCGTACGCAGTATAGTGGAGTCGCGGCGTGTGGGGCAGGTGTGGCTAATCGGCCTGTGCCGGCTTGCGCGCGGCGGCGTTGGCACAGGTGCTGCCCTCGGCCCCGCAGTGGCAGGTGCCGCCACGGCCTTGCAGCGTGCGCCACACGACGCGGCCCACGTAGAAGGCCGCGCCCGCAACGAGCAGCCCCACAATCGTGCTCTGTATCCAGAAATCCATCAGACGCCCCATCCCAATGCCATCGTGCCCTGATACACCACCAGTGCCGCCAGATACGCCAACACAGTCATATAGGCAAAGGTTCCCGCCGGCCATGACCAGCTGCCGGTCTCGCGCTTGATGGCCGCGAGTGTGGCCGCACATTGACAGCACAAGGCGAAGAACACCATGACGGAAAGCGCCACCGGCAGGTTGAACAGCGGCGACCCGTCGGGCCAGGTTGCCGTACGCAGGCGTTCGCGCAGGCTGGCGTCGTCCTCGCCCATGTCGCCACCGAGGTTGAACAAGGTGCCCAGCGTCGCAATGATGACCTCGCGCGCGGGAAAGCTGGCTATCGTGGCCGTAGCGATGCGCCAGTCCCAGCCGAGTGGGCGGAAGACCGGCTCGACCGCCAGGCCCACCTGGCCCAGCACGCTGTTGCGCAGGTAGGCGCCTTCCATTTCGCGCTCGATGGTCGCCAGCGCAGCGGCCTCTTCCCCGGCGGGCAGCACGGCGGCCACCACCTGCTGGCGCGCCGCCTCGGCTTCTTCAGCTATCTCGGCGGGGCGTGGGAAATAGGCGAGCGCCCAGACGAGAATCGCGACGGCGAAGATGAGTGTGCCGGCCCGCACGATGAACTCGCGGCCTTCGCGGTAGACCTTGCGCCCCACGCTGTAGGCGTCGGGCCACTTGTAACTGGGCATCTCCATGAGGAACGGGGTGCGGTCACCCTTCAGCAGCGTGCGCTTGAGAATGAAGGCGATGGGGATGGCGACCACGACGCCGACCAGGTACATGCCCGCGAGCGTAAGCGCCTGCAGGCTGAGAAAGCCGAAGACGGTCGTGGCGGGGACAAATGCGGCGATCATGATGACGTAGACGGGCAGACGGGCCGAGCAGCTCATCAGTGGCGAGACGAGGATGGTGGTAAAGCGGTCTTTCCGGCTGGCAATGACGCGGGTCGCGGCGATGGCCGGTACGGCACAGGCGAAGCTCGAGAGCATCGGGATGAAGCTCTGACCGTTGAGGCCGCACCAACTGAGCAGCTTGTCCATCAGGAAGGCGGCGCGCGCCATGTAGCCGCAGTCTTCGAGCAGCGCAATGAAGAGGCTGAGCAAGAGAATCTGGGGCAGGAACACAAGCACCCCCCCAACCCCCGCGAAGATGCCATCGACCACCAGACTACGCAGCATGCCCTCGGGCAACAGATTGCCCACGGCCTCGCCGGCCAAACCGATACCCCCGTCGATAAGGTCCATAAAGGGGCCGGCCCAGGTGAAGATGGACTGGAACAACAGCAGCATCAGCCCCGCGAACAAGAGCGTGCCCCACACGCGATGCGTCAACACGTGGTCCAGCTTCTCGCTGAATTGCTGGGGCGCATCGCTCGGCAGCTCGACCGCGCGTGAGAAGACATCGCGCGTCCAGGCATAGCGCAGTCCGGCCTCCTGCTCGGCCAGGCTCTTGCCGTTCGGTTGCGCCTGCGTGCGTCGCGCGTCGAGGGTCTGAGCGAAGTCGTTGCCCAGCACCGTCAGCAGGCGCTGCTCCGCATAGCCCCCCTGGTCGACCAGCGTGCGATAGGCCTCGAGCGGCGGCACGCTGCGGCCCAACGCATCCTTGCGCACGGCCAGGTCATCGAGCAGTTGCTCGACCGCCGGAACATGGTGCAGCGGCGTGCGCTTGGGCGGCTGGGGAATCTTGGCCGGCCGTCCTTCGCGCGCCGCCTGGGCCAGGGCCACTTTCAAGGCGCCTATGCCCGTGCGGCGCACAGCCTGAATCGGCACCACCGGCGCATCCAGTGCCTCGCTCAGCGCCTCCGCATCAATGCGCAGCCCGCGCCGCTCGGCCACATCGGTCATGTTCAGGGCAACCACGACCGGCTTGTTCAGCTCCAACAGTTGCGACACGAAGTAGAGGTTGCGCTGCAGATTGGAGGCATCAATGACGACGAGGATGGCGTCGATGGGCGACTCCCCCGGCTGCTGCCCGAGCAGGATGTCTGCCACGATCATCTCGTCGGGCGAGCGCGCGGCGAGGCTGTAGGCACCGGGCAGGTCGAGCAGGTCGACCGGCGGGCCTTCGTGCAGCAGGCGCGCACGCATACACGCCACGGTTACGCCGGGGTAGTTGGCGGTGTTCTGGGTCATCCCCGTCAGCGCGTTAAATACGGCGGTCTTGCCGACATTGGGGTTGCCCACCAGGGCTACGGTGTAGTGCATCGCCGTCAGTCGAGAACGATGAGGGCGGCGTCGGCCTTGCGCAGACTGAGGCTGGACGCGCACACGCGCACCTGTATCGGGTCGCCCAGCGGGGCCGTACGCATCATCTCGATGTCAGCACCGTGGACCACGCCCATTTCCATCAGCCGTTGCTGCAGCGCGCCATTGCCCAGAATGCGGCTGACACGCGCCTGTTCGCGCGGCTTCAACTGGTCCAGGGTGCGCTGCGCCAAGGGGCTGCTCTGTACACTGGCCATTGTTCTTCCCAATCCTGCCGCCGTGCGGCCCGGTACATCAGCGCGCACGCAGCACGGTGCGCTACTGGGTGGCTTCGCTGCCCTCGTCGTCCGTCGACACCAGGCACTCGCCCATGCCGCCACACACCGGGCACTCATCTTCTCTCTTGTCGCACTCGTTGTTGAACGACTGCATGCTCTGACGCACCTGCTCGGCAACCTTGTCGTTGTCCAGAATCGAGCGCATGAGCCAGACGAGCCGTTGGCCCGTCTCCATGCTCATCAGATGCTCCATCTTGCAGGCGTCGCTTCGGGCGCTGTCGGGGTCGATGCCAAGTACCTGCTCAAAGAACTTCGAGAGAATCACAAAATTCTGCTCGACCAGGTTGGCGATCTTCTTGCCCTCGGCGCTCAAGAGCAGGAAGCGGTTGTGGTCTTCTTCCACCCACCCCCGCTTCTTCAGTTGGCTCAGCGCCATCGACGCCGCGCCGCGCGACACATCGAGAAACTCTGCCACGTCCGTTGCCCGTGCATAGCCATGCTCGGTACGCAGGCTGTCGACCGCCATCAGATAGTGGGCCATCGAGTGGGTCAGCACGTTCCCCTCGAAGTCCCGCCAGTGGCTGCCGTCGTTCAGTGCTCTCGCCACGTGTAGGCCTCCAGGTTAAGCGATGTATCCGCTTTGTTCAGTGAGTATAACAGATGCCGGGTGCCATAAAAATCCCGTTGCGTCCCCCTGCGGCTGGATACAGAAAGCCCCCAGAGCAGCGGAAGCGGGCAGGGATGTATGACGTATGACTGAAGGGGTGGAGGATGAGCCGAATGTAGGTGCGTGCGTGACCCGCTTCCGCTGTTCTGGGGGCTCGCCGCAAACAACTTGTAGCACAGGTTTCGCCGGTTGGCAAGCCCCTCTCTTCGCGCCGCCGGTCAACCGGTCGAAAGCACTTCGCGCAGGGCTTGCTGCGTGATTGCGCCGTGCGAGGCATGCCAAGCTACAGCGCCATCGCGCACGACGATGCATTGCGGCGATTCGTGCCGCACCCCAAGGCGCTCGGCCAGCGCGTTCGACACGGGCCGCGCCTGTATGACCTTGATGAGATAGAAGGCCGCGCCCGGGTCGCCGTCACCGTCGAGGTAGTCCTGCACCTCGCGCGCGGCACCGGCCGATATGGGACAGGTGGTGCTGTGCTTGAAGAAGGCCACCGGCGCCTCCTCGCTTTGCGCAAAAGCGCCGTCGAGTGCATCGAGTTCGGTCAGTTCTTGCACGCCGCGTTCGCTCCAGTTGGGGTCGGCGCCGGCCACGAGCCCGCGCAACCAGTCGAGTACCATGGGGTCGCTCCTCGTTCACCTCGCGCAAAGGCCCGGCGCGCGCGGCGTATTCCCGGCCTTGTGCCAATCGACGCGGCGGCCTAGTGTCATGAGTTGTTAATTCCTTCACAAAGTCTGGTG
>CAYMLC010000289.1:2973-5055 GCA_964390765.1 uncultured Nitrospirales bacterium | reverse complement strand
GTACGAGGCGGTCGAACCCGAGGCGCGCCTGGTCTACACGTGGAACTGGCACCCGAAGGAAGGCCACGACCCCGCCGCGATGCGCGTGACGGTCACCTTCACGGCCGACGGCAACGACACGGTGGTGTGCCTTTTGCACGAGCGCTTCTCCGATGCGCAATCGCGCACAGGCCATGGCCAAGGCTGGGTCGCGTGCCTGGAGAAATTGCCGCCCCTCTTTTCCACGCTTACAGAGTAGAATAGTGCCGCGCTACGGGGCACTGGGCTGTACACCGCACACCAAGGAATCGCACGATGAAAATGGTCGACCCAATGATTCAGGAACTCGAGTATGAACTGCAGAACACGGCGAAGCTCATGGCCGCACTGCCAGCCGATCAATGGGACTACAAGCCCCACGAGAAGGCGATGACGTTGCAGCAGCTCGCCTCGCATTTGGTAGACGGGATTATGTGGGCCAAGGTGACGGCGGAGATGGACCTGTTTGAGATGGACAGTGCGTCGTACTCACCGCACGTCGACCACTCGCCCGAAGAGGTGATCGCGCGCCTCGAGACGGTGAAGGCAGACTCTATCGCAGCGATGCGCGCGCTGACCGATGAGCAAATGATGGCGACCTGGACCATGAAGGTGGACGGCAACGTTGTCTTCTCGATGCCGCGTGCCGCGGTGTTGCGCTCGATGATTCTCAATCACCACTACCATCACCGCGGCCAGTTGACCACCTATCTGCGCGCCGTCGGCGCCAAGGTGCCCGGCATGTATGGCCCCACTGCCGACGAGCCCGTCTCCGCCTAGCCAATCGCTTGGCCTTGCCCGGCCGCTGCGTGCCCCGGCACGTGGCGCCTGGGTTGCCCTGCCGGGGAAACCGCGCGCCGCGCGCCCTGGTCTAGCTCGCCCCGGATGAGACCAACCCCATGCGCCTGTTCATTTGTTGTCTGCTGGCCGGTGCCTTTGCCTCTGCCGAACCGCTGCGGATGAATCACATCCAAGTGGTGGGCACGCACAACAGCTATCACCTGCGGCCGGAAGAGCCCTACTTCAGTTCGCTGCTCCAGTTCGAACCGCGCGCGGCCGCGTGGGACTACGACCACCTGCCGCTCGACCAGCAACTGTCGAACGGCGTGCGCAACCTCGAGTTCGACATCTTCTACCACCCGCTCGAAGTGGGCGGCCCCTCGCGCTTTCGGGTCTACCATGTGCCGCGTCTCGACCCGAACAGCCTGTGCGAGACCGTAGGCGATTGCTTTCGCACGGTGAAGGAATGGTCCGACGCCAACCCGAACCACATACCCATCAGCATCCTGCTCGAGTTGAAGGAAGGTTTTAAGGACTTGCTGATTCCGCCGGCGACGCGGACGATCGAAGCGGAAGACCTGCGCCGGCTCGACGAGATTGTGGTCGAGGTCTTCGGCGATTCCCTGCTCACGCCCGACGACGTGCGCGGCGACGCGGAGACGCTGGAGCAGGCGATCACCACGCGTGGCTGGCCGCTGCTCGATGACGTGCGCGGCAAGATCATGGTCGTGATGCACGAGACCGGCCGCCTGCGCGATATCTATGTGGACGGCCATCCCTCGGCGCGTGGCCGGCCGATGTTTGTGCAGGGCGTGCCCGGCCGGCCCGAGGCCGCCTTTCTCATCATGAACAACCCGTTCGACGAGCGCATCCCCGAACTGGTGCGGCAGGGTTACATCATCCGTACGCGCGCTGACTCGGAACTGCGGGAAGCGCGCAACAACGAGACCGGACGCCGTGAAGCCGCCAAGGCCAGTGGCGCGCATGTGGTGACGACCGACTATCCGCCCGGCCAGGCGCACGAAGACACCGGCTATGTGGTGCAGTTCGATAGCTCGGGTCGCGCGCAGCGCTGCAATCCGGTGACGGCACCCGACGGTTGCGAGGATGCTGCACTGGAGTAGACGGGGCCACGTGCGACGGCACAGGAATGCCGTGCCTCGCTAGCCGCCAACCGCCACACGCCACGGGCCGGCCGGCGCTATCCCACCCGCAGCACGTCGCGCATGCGCGAGGCGATGTCGCGCAGGCGCTCTTCGCCGCCGCCGCCCACCTCCGCCGTGG
>CAYMLC010000289.1:0-2963 GCA_964390765.1 uncultured Nitrospirales bacterium | reverse complement strand
GGCCCAGCCCCGATAGCCGACCGCATCGAGTTCGCGCCGCACCCGCCGCCAGTTCACGCTGCCCTCGCCGATCTGTACATCGAAGCCCTTCCACAGGCCTTCGTTGTTCTGCTTGTCGCGGCTGTACTCCTTGATGTCGAGTTTCTTGATGCGCGCGCCCAGCACGGGAATCCAGTGCTCGGGATAGCCGAAACGCACGACGTTGCCGACATCGAAGTAGGCGCCTACCCAGTCACTTTCGAGCTCATCGAGAAAGCGCGCCATTTCGAGCGGGCTCAGCAGAAAGTTGTTCCAGACGTTCTCGACCAGCAGCCAGACTTGCTTCTCTTCGGCATAGGGTAGGGCTTCGCGAATCGTGGCCTGCGTGCGTTCGTAGTTGTCGGCGTAGCTCGTGCCGTCGTTTACGCGGCCCGCCACCAGCAATACCGAAGTCGCGCCATAGCCCAGGGCGCGGTCGACCGCCGCGGGAATGTTGTCGACCGAGCCATTGACCACCCCATGAATCGGCAGGCCCACCGCGTCGCTGGCCGCCTTCAGTTCCTCCGGGTCCACGTTGTCGCCTACGCCGGGCTCGACGCCATCGAAGCCACACGCCTTCGCCAGCTCCAGCTTCGCCAGCGGCGTGTCGCCTTCCTGAATCATGCCGTACTTCACGGCCAGGCGATACTGCGGCGCGCCGTCTTGCGCACGGGCATGCAGCGCGCCCGCCGCCGCTACGCCGGCTGCCGCCATGAAGGTGCGCCGGTTCATTTCGACGCCGCTCATGCCACGGTCCCCGGCACGGCGACCGGCCGCTGCGGCGCCGGACCCCACGTCAGCACCTCGGGCGACAGGTCGAGGTCGCTGTTCATCGCCTCTTCCCACGTGACCGCCTGGCCGGTGTAGGCCGACATGCGGCCCATGATCGCCATCAGCGTGCTCTTGCACATGTAGTCGCCGTCGTTGATGGGCTCGCCGGCGCGAATCGCCGCGAACAGCGCGTTGTGCTCGTTCTGGTACATGTCGTCCGGCCCGGTCTGCCGGTGGCGCCAGCGCTCTCCTTCACGCGGCTCGATTCGGTGCCGCTGAATCTGCGCCACACCGTTGGTGCCGAACACATTGTCTTCCACCTGCGTGTAGGCGTTCTCCCACTGGCGGCACGCACTGAAGGCCTTCACGCCGTTGGCCCATTCGTAGGTCGTGTTGAAGTGGTCGTACACATTGCCGTACTTCGGGTCGGTGCGCTGGATACGCCCGCCGGTCGACCAGCAGCGCTCGGGATAGACATCGCCCATCGCCCACGCCACCTTGTCCAGACTGTGGATGTGTTGCTCGTTGATGTGGTCGCCGCTCAGCCAGCAGAAGTAAATCCAGTTGCGCAACTGATAGGCCATCTCGGTGTCGTCCGGCTGGCGGCCCTTGTGCCACAGCACGCCCGTGATGTAGTTCGTCTCGATCGTCAGGATGTCGCCCACCGCGCCGTCGTGAATCTGCTGCATTGTGTCCTGCTTCGCGAACTGGTAGCGGTAGCACAGCCCACTCACGATGTTGAGCCCGCGTGCCTTCGCCAGCTCGCACGATTCGAGCACACTGCGCACGCCCACCGGATCGACCGCGACCGGCTTCTCGCAGAACACGTGGCAGCCCGCCTCGATGGCGGCGCGCAGGTGGCGCGGCCGGAAGAAGGGCGGCGCCGCCAGCACCAGCACATCACTCGCCGCGATCACGCCCTCGAAATTGTCGAGGCCCACGAACTTGTGGTCGTCGTCCACCTGCACACGGTCGGCCACTTCGCTGTTCAGCAGGCGCTGGTGGCTGTCGTCCACTTGCCCCTGAAACACATCGCCCAGCGCCACCAGCACCGTATCGGGGTCGGCCAGCAAGGCCTGGCGAGCGGCGCCCGTGCCGCGTCCGCCACAGCCAATCAGGCCCACACGCAAGGGGCCGCCTTCGTTGGGCTGTGCCCCGGTGCTGCGTGCATGTAACGTGGCCGCGGCGGCCGCGCCGCCTGCAGCCAGGAACGTGCGCCGGCTCAGTGTTGTGCCGTGGTTCGGCGTGTTGCTGCTCATGGTGACCCTCCCATTTGCGGTAGGCATTCAGTCTATGCCGCGGGCGGCTTCCGGTCAACGCGCAGACGCGTTACCATGCGGGCACCGCAGCCTGCGGACGGGAGGGAGGCCCGATGAAGTTACGCCTATTGACCGGATGCGCCGTGCTGTTGCTGGCACACGCGGCGCCGGCACAGGTTCTGCCGGCCGCGGCCGAAGGCGCCACGCGCATCGCCGTGCTCGGGTGCCTGCGCCAGGACGAGCCCGCCCCCGCGCTCCCGCGCTACGCAGCCAGCCGCCCCGACCTGGCGCTGTGGGTGGGCGACAACGTCTATGCCGATACGGAAGACGACCCGGCCTTTATCCAGGCCTGCTACGACACGCTGGCGCGGCTGCCGGGCTTTGCCGCCCTGCGTGCGCAGGCGCCCGTTGCCGTTACGTGGGACGACCACGACTTCGGCTTGAACAACGCCGGCGCCGACTATCCGCTCAAACGCGCCAGCGCCGATATGTTCCGCCGCTTCTGGGGGCTGGAAGATGCGATACCTGCCGAACGCGACGGCGTCTACTATGCGCGCCGCTACACCTTCGGCGCGCACACGCTGCACGTGGTGCTGCTCGATGTGCGCTACAACCGCGACGAACCGGGCGCCGATGCGGACATGCTGGGCGAGGCGCAGTGGGCCTGGCTGGCCGAGACGCTGCGAGAGCCGGCCGACCTCACGCTTATCGTGTCGGGCACGCAACTGCTGCTGCCCGAAGAGAGCGGCTCGGAGACGTGGGCCGCCTATCCGCAGGCCCGCGCACGCCTGGTCGAACTGGTGCGCCGGGCGCGGCTCGAGCGCGTGGTCTTCATCACGGGTGACCAGCACTACGCGGAAGTGGCGCGCCTGCCCGAGCGGCCGACGAACTGCGCGTTCGGCGTGATGGTCGCGA
>CAYMLC010000288.1:0-5070 GCA_964390765.1 uncultured Nitrospirales bacterium | reverse complement strand
CTTCGCCGCCGAACCGCGAGCAGGTCTTGCGGCCCCGCCCGGCGGCCTCGGCGCAGTCGTGGCAATGGGTCAGGCCGCCCCGTGCGCGCCACTCGCAGAGGGCGGCGATCCGTTTCCCTCCCGCACTGCCTGCTCCGCCGCCAGCAGGTGCTTGTCGAAGGCGGTGCGGGCGTAGGAGACGAGGCGAGGATCGAGCGCCACCAGCGAGCGCCACGCCTCGATCGAGAACGGCACCGGCGCGCCGTCCTCGTCCTCGACGCCGTGCCAGGCGATGACGAGGTGCGCCGCCAGCGCCTCTACCGTGATCGCCGCGAGGGCGAGATCGTCGAGCGTCTCGTCGCGCATCCGGGCCGCCTCGAGCAAGAGGAACTCGCCCGGCTTATTGAAGTGCGCGCTCAACTCCTTGTGGGTCTTCAGGCGCATGCGCGGAAAGCGGCCGCTGTCGTCGATGTCCAGCCAGTCGTCGCCGAATTGCTCGCGAATGGGCGCGACGCGTTCGGGGCTCAGCTTTGTCTCTTCCCGGATGGTGGTGTGCCGCTCGCCTTCTTGCAAGACGTTGTGCTCGGAGAATGCGAGGAAGTGGTAGCCGCGGTCCACATACCACTGGGCGATCAGCTCGGGCGCCATGTCGCCGTCGCTCCACAGGCTGTGGGTATGCGTGTTGCCCTTCCACCAGCGCAGGCCGTCGCGCGCCTCGCCGGATTCCTGGGCGCGGGCGGCACCCGCCGCGGCGGCTAGACACAGCACACCGGCTATCGCTGCACGTGTGAACATGATGGGGCCCCTCTCTCAACGGATGAGGCCACAGTATAGGCCAGTCGCGGGCGCAGCGTCACGGGGGGTTCCCAATTCCGTCTGCTTGCAGTAGGCTTGGCCTCAGAGGGGCAACTTGAAACCGGGCCACCACGCCAGCTGCAACGGCACGGGCGGTGGCACACATGAGGTGCGCACGATGACTCTGATGAACAGCTATGTGCCGGGGCAGTTCTGTTGGGTGGACCTGATGGCCCACGACATGGCTGCGGCGGCGCGCTGGTACTGCGACTTTCTGGGCTGGACCGTGCAGCAGCAGGATACGGGTGGCGGCCCGCCCTATGCCCAGTTCTTCCTCGACCGCTACAGCGTGGCGGGGCTGGGCCAGATGCCCGACAACATGCGGGCGCAGGGGATACCGCCCTTCTGGACGAGCTATGTGAGCGTGGCGGACGCGGCGACGGCGGCGGCGAAGCTCGAACGGCACGGCGGCCGGGTGACCGTGCCGGTGCTCGACGTAATGGACGCGGGCAAAATGGCATTTGTGCAGGACCCCGAGGGCGCACACTTTGCGCTATGGGAACCGAAGCAACACCACGGCGCGGCCTATGTGAATCATCCGGGCGGGTTCAGTTGGAACGAATTGCGAACGCGCAACCTCGAGGCCGCGCAATTGTTCTATGGCGACGTGTTCGGCTGGACCTTTTCACGAAATGCCGATTCGCCGAATCCCTATGTCGAGATTGTCAACGCGGGCCGGGCCAATGGCGGCCTACTGCAGATGACCGAAGCGTGGGGCGATATCCCGGCGAACTGGGGCGTGTACTTCTCGGTCGAGAACGCCGGAGGCGCCGTGGAAAAGGCAAAGGCGCTGGGCGGTTCGGTAGCCGTGCCCCCCTTTGAAGCGCCGCCCGCCGGCATTATCGCGGTCTTGGCCGACGCCGAGGGCGCGCACTTTTCCGTGATTGAGTTGCACGCCGAGCCCGAATGAGCCCCGCCCCGCGTCAGCTGGCGCCGCCCACGTCTTCGTAGAAATACTCGGCCACCAGCGGTTCGCCGGTTTCCTTGTGGATGTCGAAGCCGAGGTTGCGGCACAGCTTCTCCATCTTTCGGTTCTCCGGCAGGATGCCGCCGTACAGCCGGCGCAAGCCCTCGGCGCGGCCCACTTCGATAAGGCGGCGCAGCAGCTCGCGGCCGAGGCCCATGCCCTGAAAGGGGTCGGCCACGACGAGCGCGAACTCGGCGTCGCCGGTGGCGCGGTCGCGGGTATAGCGTGCGATGCCCATCAGCCGCTCTTCGCCGGTCTCGGGGTCAGGTCCTTCGGCCACCAGCGCCATGGCGCGCGCGTAGTCGATGAAGCACAGCTTCATCAGCCGCTCGTGCGAGACGCGCTGGCGCAGCGACATGACGCCCATGTAGCGGAAGTAGACCGTATCTTCGCTCAGCGCTTCGTGAAAGGCGCGGATCTTGGGCTCGTCCTCGGGGCGCATCGGCCGAATGTCGACCACCGCCTTGCCGTCTTCCGTCTTCCAGCTATCGGCGTACTGCGAGGGGTACGGGCGAATGGCCGGGCGCGGCAACTGGTCTTCGGGTGTGTCGGCGGGGTGCAGCACGACGCGTCCATCCAGCGCGATGAGCTGGGTGTGCGAGGCGAGGAAGGGGTTGATGTCGATTTCGCGGATCCAGGGTTGCTCGGCGACGAGTTGGCTGAAGCGCACCAGGATCTGCTCGAGGCGGTGCAGGTCGACCGGTGGCTTGCCGCGCACACCGTGCAGCGCTTCATAGATCCGCGTCTGCTCCATCATGCGGCGCGCGAGCGTGCTGTTGAGCGGCGGCAGTTCCAGCGCGCTGTCGCGGAAGACCTCGACGAGGGTACCGCCGGTACCGAACAGCAGCACCGGCCCGAACTGCGTGTCGATGCTGCTGCCGAGAATCAGTTCGTAGCCGTCGAGCTTGACCATCGGCTGCACCGTCACACCGCCGAAATGCCCCTCGCCCTTCAGCTCGGCCACCCGATCGCGGATGCCGCGAAAGGCGGCGGCCACGGCGCTGGCGTCTTGCAGGTTCAACTGTACCCCGCCCACGTCGGACTTGTGGGTCACGGTCTCGCTCCACAGCTTCACCACCACCGGATAGCCGATGCGGTCGGCAGCCGTTACCGCTTCTTCTTCGGTGTGGGCCGCGCGCGTCTCGACCACCGGAATGTTGTACGCGCGGAGGACGGCCTTCGAATCGAACTCGCTCAGCGTCTCGATACCCTTCTGGCGGGCGGTGGCCAAGATCTGCGCGACGCGCTCGCGGTCGGGTGCGGCCTCGAATTCTTCGTCCAGTTCCGGCGTCTGATAGATGCCGGTCAGGTTGTAGGCGTAGCGCCACATGTAGCTGAAGACCTTGGCGCCCTGGTCGGGATAGGGGAAGGTGGGGATGCCGCACTGGTTGAGAATGGCCTCGCCGGCGGCCACGTCGGCCCCGCCCATCCACGAGGCCAGCACCGGCTTGTTCGGCGGGCGCTCGCTGTTCTTCAGGCGTTCGGCAATCGCGGTGGGGTCGGTCATGGCCTGCGGCGTGAGAATGACGAGCGTGCCGTCGTTCGCCTCGTCGCCCAGCACGATCTCGAGCGCCTTGCCATAACGCTCGGGGTCGGCGTCGCCCAGCACATCGATGGGGTTGCCGTGGCTCCAGGCCGGCGGGCACACGGCGCTCAGGCGGTCGATGGTGGCTTCGTTCAGTGTGGCCAGTTCGCAGCCCGCCCCGATCAGCGCATCGGTGGCCAGCACGCCCGGACCGCCGGCATTGGTCACGATACTGAGGCGCGGCCCGCGTGGACGCGGCTGCTTGCCCAGCACTTCGGCCATGTTGAAGAGGTCTTCAATTTCGTTCACGCGCAATACGCCGGTGCGGCGAAACGCGGCGTCAAGCACATTGTCGCTGCCGGCCAGGGTGCCCGTGTGCGAGGCGGCGGCCTGCGCGGCGGCCGAGGTGCGCCCCGCCTTCAAGACGATCACCGGCTTGGTCAGCGCGACCTCGCGTGCGGCGCTGAGAAAGCCCTGGGCATCGCCGATGGATTCCATGTAGATGACGATGGCCTTGGTGCGCGGGTCGTCACCGAGGTAGTAGATGAGGTCGCCCCAGCTCACGTCGGCCATCGAGCCGATCGACACGAAGGCGCTGAAGCCCACGTTGTTGCGGTGGCTCCAGTCGAGGATGCCCGTACACAGGGCGCCGCTCTGGCTGATAAAGGCGACCTGTCCCGGCTTGGCCACGGTGCTGGCAAAGGTTGCGTTGAGCCCGGTATTCGGCGCCATGACACCCAGGCAGTTGGGGCCCACCACGCGGATACCGGCCTCGCGCGCCACTTCGACCACACGCGCTTCAAGCGCCTTGCCCTTCTCACCAACTTCCTTGAACCCGGCGCTGATGATGATTGCGCCCTTCACGCCGGCGTCGCCGCATTCGCGCAGGAGGTCGGGCACGGTCTCGGCCGGGGTCACAATCACGGCCAGGTCGACCTTGTCGCCGATGGCGCCGATGCTCGGATAGGCGCGCACGCCCAGCACGTTGTGGCGGGTCGGATGCACGGCGTAGACGGCACCGCCGAAGGGGCTGCTGATAAGGTTCCAGAATACCGTGCGGCCTACGCTGCCGGGGCGGTCGGTGGCACCAATCACCGCGACGGAGCGCGGCGTGAAGATGGCGTCGAGCGGCGGGCGCGCAGGGGGCCGTGCCTTGCTCACAGTGGGGGCGTCGGGGGCCGTGGTTTCCATAGCTCTGGCGTACTCCTGGTTCGAGCGGGCGGCGGCAGTCTGCCCACTGCCGCCGCCGGTACCCTACGACGCCAAACGGCGTGTTGCAACCGGCGGCGCATCGCCCGCTTGCATGCCCGGCGGAGCGCGTGAAATCGTGCTGTCTATGCAACGTCTTGCACGCACAGGCGACATTCCCCGCGCACGCCGGCTGACCCTGGCCAGCGCCGTGGTGCTCTTGCTGGGCGCGTTGGCCGCCGGTGCGCAGGATTCGCCCGGGCCCACAGCGCCGGGGCTAGAGGCGCCCGCGCCGGCCCCCGCCGAGGGCGAATCGGTGGATTGGGTGACGCGCTTCACGGCGGTGGCACGCGGCGCCGCGCCCGATGCCGCGGGGCTGCGCAATGCGCTGTACGATGGCGCCCTCCCGCGTGCCCGGGCGCACACGGTTTTCCGCGAGGTGCTGGCCGAGACCGGCTGGACGGAAGGCCTGGCCGCCTTCTGGGACGCGACCGCGCAGCAGGTGCGTACCAAGGCGGCGGCCGAGCGGTTGTCCGGGCCGCTGGCCGCCTGTCAT
>CAYMLC010000287.1:0-5071 GCA_964390765.1 uncultured Nitrospirales bacterium | reverse complement strand
CGAGCGGCACGAGCGCGAAGCGGCGCTGGCGACGGCGGCCCAGCACGAGGCGCAGGCCGAGTCCCTGGCGGCGGAGGCGGTGCGGCTGGAGGCGCAGATGGCGGACGAAGCCGAGCGCGCGAAGGCGCTTTCCGAGACCAAGGAAGAAGCCGCACAAAAGGTGCAGGAATCGCAGAGTAAGCAGCATGCCCTGCAGGAAGCCATCGACGCGCTGGCCAAGGAACTGAAGCACAATCGCGAACGCTATGACACCGCGCAGAAGGAAGTACACGCGCTCGAGCTGGACCTGACACAGAAAGAGGACCGGCTCGGATTCTTCAACGAACGCATGGCCAGCGAGTACGGCGTCGCCCTGGCCAGCCTCACGGAAGAAGAGGTGGGTGAAGACGAGCACACGAATGCCGAGCGCGATGCGCGCATCGCCACGGTGAAGAAGGACCTGCAGCGGCTGGGCAGCGTGAACCTGATGGCGATCGAAGAGTACGAACAGCTCGAACAGCGCCACGCCTTTCTCACGGCGCAGGCGGCCGACTTGTCGGAAGCGTGCGAGAAGCTGCACCACGTGATCGAACGCATCGACACCACGATTCGCGTCATGTTCATGGAGACCTTCGAAAAGGTGTCCGAGCACTTCAAGGCGCATTTTCGCCGGCTGTTCAACGGTGGGCAGGCGCGCATCTATCTGGTCGATGAGAACGACCCGCTCGAAAGCGGCGTCGAAATTGAGGCGCGCCCGCCCGGCAAGAAGCCGCAGAGCATCAGCCTGCTGTCGGGCGGTGAACAGGCCATGACCGCGATCGCCCTGCTCTTCGCGATCTTCGCCGCCAAGCCCTCGCCCTTCTGCGTGCTCGACGAGGTGGACGCACCGCTCGACGACGCCAACATCGGCCGCTTCGTGCAGTTGGTGCAGGAGTTCACGAGCGAGAGCCAGTTCATCATCATCACGCACAACAAGCAGACCATGTCGGCCGCGGATGCGCTCTACGGTGTTACGCAGCAGGAGCGGGGCGTCTCGCAGATGGTCTCGGTGCGCTTCGACGACATGAAGGCCACCGAAACGGCCGCATGAAGGCGCTGCACCTCTTCAGCAATGCGAAGTGGACAGGCCCGGCCGAGCCGGTGTTGCACCTCGTGCACGCGTTGCGGCAGGCCGGGGTCGAGGTGGACTACGCCTGTACCCCCCGTACCAAGGCCGGTCACAACAGGGTGGCGGAAGAAGCACGCGCGCGCGGCATCGAGCCGATGATGACCATGCACCTGCGCAAGCACCGCAATCCCTGGTTCAACATGCGCGACCGCCACACGCTGCGTGGCCTGCTGGCCGAGCGACGCTATGACCTGGTGCATTGCCACCTCGACAACGACCACCTGATAGCCGCCGGCCCGGCCGCGCAGGCGGGCATTCCACTGGTCCGCAGCAGCTATCACGGCATGGGCCTGCCCGCGCTGCCCAGCTACCGCCGGATGATCAGCGCGACGCGCCTCGTGTTCGAACCCAGCGAGCGTGCCGCGCTGGCTGACCACCACCAGCTGGGTCTCGATGAGGCGCGCTACGTCATTGTCGATACCGCCATCGACCTGCAGCGCTTCGACCCCGCGCGCCCCCTGCCCGATGGCCGCGCGCGCTTCGGCCTCGGACCCGACACGTTCGTCTTTGGCATCGTCGCACGCATGCAGACGCACCGCCGCTACGAAGACCTGTTCGAGGCCTTTGCCCGCCTCGCCCCCGCCGCGCCGCATGCACATCTCATTGTGGTGGGCCGCGGCACGCGCCAGGCAGAAGTGGGCTATGCACCGGTCAAGCGGCACCGCCTGGAGGGGCGCGTCCACTTCACCGGCTATCTGAGCGACGACGACTACGTCGGCATGTTGAATGCCTTCGACGCGGGCATCTTTCTGGTGCCCGGCAGCGACGGCACCTGCCGCGCCGCGCGCGAGATCATGGCGATGGGCAAGCCGGTCATCGCCGCGGACCGGGGCATGCTGCGTGAAATCGTGAGCGACCACCACGATGGGCTGATCGCCGGCCACCGGGCCGACACCTTGTTCACGGCCATGGCAAGGTTGGTGCAGGCGCCGGCGCGCACGCGCGAACTGGGTGCGCAGGCGCGGTCTACAGCGGAACAACGCTTTGCCCCGGAGCGTGTGGCGGAGCGTTGTATCGAGCATTACCAGGCCATTCTTCGCGCATAGCCCGGGTACACGGCGCGCTAATCAAGAATTTACTTGAACAGCGCAGCAGGCATTCCTAGACTCGACCTCGCGATGGAACGCCAACAATACGCCGTGGCCGATCGTGCGGAAGCGGCCGGCGGCGTATGGGTACAGGTGCGGCGACACGGAATCGAGCGGACCGGTGGCCGTTGCCTGGGGGAAGGAGCGCATATGTGGTGTCGCGGGATTGTGGTGCTGTCGATCTTGCTGCTGGCGAGCGAATCCGGCGCCGGACTCCAGAACGTCGAAATCAACGGCATGACCAAGATTCGCTATCGCGGCTATTACAACACCTACGCCAAGGGTGTGCAGCCGCTGCGGCTGAATCGCGAAGTCCGTGTGCCGGCTGACCTCTTGCCCCGCCGCGCCATCGGCGATGCGCGCGGGCTGACCAGCATCTTCACGTGGAACGAAGACGAGTCGCCGGGCCGCGATTTTGCCGAACAGTTCATGCGCCTGGGGGTGACCGCCGACTTTACCGGCAACGTGTCGGCTGTTGCCGAGGTCGCGGACTACCACATTTACAGCCAGGACTTTCGCTCGGACTACATCACCGGGCAGGACCGGCGCCAGCTCGGCATCAACGAAGAAGAGTTCCTGCATGCTTATATCGAGGTCGACGAGTTATTCGGCCAACCCCTGCGGCTACGCATCGGCCGCCAGCAGATCAAGTGGGGCCGTGGCTGGCTCATCGGTACAAGCACCACGTCCACGCAAGAGTTCAGCTTCGACGCCGTACGCCTCACGTACAACCCCGGGCCGTGGGACATCGACGTCATCTGGTCGCGCCTGAGCAACCGGCTGTCGCTCGAGGAAGACGGCGAGCAGGACCTTTACGGCATCAACTTCACCTATCGCGACTGGGCACCGGCCGAACTGTCGCTTTACTACCTGCTGGTCGACGATGGCCAGGCGGCCAATGACAACGTGCGCGATCTGGTCGGCGAGCGCTTCGAAGACTTCCTTGGGCTGGATCAGTATCCGACTGGTGAGCTGCACACGGTGGGCGCGCTGGTGATGGGCAGCACCGGGAACTGGGACTACTTCATCGAGGGTGCATACCAGTGGGGCGAGGCCGCGCGCCTCGGCGAATTGTTCAAGATCGCCACGCCCTTTGGCGTCTACGGCGACGACGACGCGGAATACGACGAACTCGGCCTCGACGCGGAAGTGGGCTACACGTTCAGCGACGTGGCGTGGTCGCCGCGGCTTTTCGTGGGCGGCACCTACTTCAGCGGCGACGACAACCGCGACATCTCGTTTCTCGAATACATCAATCCGTTCTTCACGCCGGAAGCGAGCACGGCCTTCAATCGTCTCTTCTCGATGACGTATTACGCACCGGTCATCATCGATAACACGCACATGAGCAACTTCAGCGAATTGCGGGCGGGCGTGGTTTTCGCGCCGCACGAGAAATGGTGGGTGCGCCTGCGTGCGGCCGAGTTCTGGGCCAACGGCACCTTCGAGTGGCCGCTCAGCGTACAGATTCGCGACCGCCGGATTCCGGTGGCGCCGATGCTGCCCTTCCTCACCGAGGAATCGGACGACAACCTGGGCACCACAGTCGAGGCCCTGGTCAAGTACAACTACACCGAAGACCTGTTGTTCACCTTGTACTTCGGCTACCTGTTCACGGAAGACGGCCTGGGACGCGACGGCAATTTCGTGTTCAACAACGGCACCACCTTCAGCGGGGGCACCGCAAGCGACGACGCCATCTATTGGACCTTCATGATCACGCTGGGCTTTTAGCCCGGAATGCGGGCGGTCTGGCGCCGGCCGGCCGCACGAGACACAGGCCCGGCGCGCTAGGCGGCGGCGCGCTCCATCCGGTCGATGGTGTCGTCGAGCTCGTCCTTGTTCAGGAAGCCGATCGTGACGGCGTCGATGCAGGCCAGCTTCATCACGAACTGCAGGCTCAAGTCGAGCCGGTCCGCCAGTTGGCCCTCACCGTTGATCTTCATCCCGAAATTGCCGATGCCCTTGGCGTGGCCCTTCGCCAACAGCTCGGCCACCTTCTCGGGTGTGTTGTCCATCTTCACGCCATAGGGGTTGATGCGCGACAGCATGACATCGACCCACGGCTCGTCGACCGCGGTCAGCATGGCGCCCCAGTCGTGGCACGAGACCCCGTGGGTGCGCACGATCCCCTGCTCCTTCGCCTCGGACAGCACATCCATGCAGGGGCGCAGGGTCTCGTTCCAATCGGCCTTGGTCATGCAGTGCAGCAGCAGCACATCGAAGTAGTCGGTGTTGGTTTCTTTGCGGAAACGGTCGAGGTCGGCGCGCAGGTCTTCCGCTGTCTTCGAGGTGGTCTTGGTCATGATGCACAGTTCTTCGCGCTGCATGTTGCCTTCGGCCATGGCGCGCGCCATGTATTGATGCGAGCCGTACATGTCAGCCAGGTCATAGAAGCGAATGCCACGCTCGTAGCCGTGCACCAGGGTCTCGATGAAGGTGTCGTCGCCGCGGCGGATCTGTGCGCTGTTCTTGTTCCACGCGCGCGTGCCGGTGCCGATGCCCAGCCGCGTGGTCTCGATGCCGGTCGCGCCCAGGCTGCGCTTCTGCATGGCGTGGGGCGGCGGCGCGGGCACAGCGTGGGCCAGGTGCGGGGCGGCCCAGGCGGCGCCGAGCGCGCCGGCGGTCGTGGTGATGAAACGGCGGCGGTCCATATTGCTCATGTTCGCGCTCCCTTGCTGGCCGGCTCGTCACGGCTGTGAGCGTGCCTGTCTCCCCAATCTGGGCGTGTCTGCCAATATAACACGCCCCGCAAATGCCGCAAGCGGCCGCTGCGCTTGGGGCTAGAGCGTTTTAACTTTGCATACATACGTTGATAGACTGTGTGTATGAGAGC
>CAYMLC010000286.1:0-5126 GCA_964390765.1 uncultured Nitrospirales bacterium | reverse complement strand
TTCCTCTTGATTCAGGCCGAAGAGATTACGACCCTGGGCGGTGTGCCGCACGTGAATGCGGTAAACCTGATCGAGCGCATCCCCGGGCGGCCGGGCGATATCGAGGCGCTGATTCACCAGTACCTGCGCGACCTGCACGAGCAGCGCCAGCGTACGGGCCAGCCCATGATCGCGCATGTGAACCACCTGAACTTCTCGCAGGCCATCAAGGCGGAGGAGCTGCTGCGGGTCGAGCACCTCGACTTTTTCGAGATCTATAACGGCCACCCCGGTGTCAATCAGTGGGGCCACGACGAGCGCGGCCTGCCCACCAACGACCGCATCTGGGACATTGTGCTGGCGCTGCGCATGCGCGAAGACCCGCGCTTCATGCTCTACGGCGTAGGCACCGACGATTCACACAACTATTGGGCCTGGGGGCCGCGCGAGAGTAACCCGGGCCGTGGCTGGATCATGGTTCGTGCGCCGGAGCTGGACGCCGATACGCTGATTCTGGCCATGGAAGACGGCGACTTCTATTCGACGACCGGCGTCGAGCTGGCCGTGATGGAGCGCGGCGACGAGGCGATGCGGGTGGCCGTGGTGCCTGAACCGGGCGTGCAATACACCATTCAGTTTGTGGGTACGCGCGTGGGCCTCGACGATGCCAGCGAGCCCGTGCTCGGGCCCGACGGCCAGGAACTGCCCCGCGCCACGCGCCGCTACAGCGATGAAATCGGCACGGTGCTGCAGGAGACCGCGGGTCCCGAGGCCACGTATACCTATGCCGGCGACGAACTGTACGTACGGGCACGTATCCGCAGCGACAAGCCGGTTGAAAATCCCGTCGACGCGGACGAAACGGAACAGGCCTGGGTGCAGCCGGTGGCCGTGGCCCCGGCACGCTGAGGCGGCCGGCCCGGGCGCGCGCCGGGCCGGATGCGCGGGGGCGAAATCCTCTTGTAAAGCGGCACGCTGTGATCTATACTATCAGTGAAAGCGGAAGGGTGCCCTGCCTCATGGGGTAGGTGGGGCTCAACACATTTGACGGAAAAGGAGAACGCCATGCTGCCCCCCGAACTGCAAGAAGTGTTTGATGAATTGCTGGCCACGCTCGAAGGTTTCTTCAACACCTTCGTGAGCAGCGCCGAATCGGCCTTCACCGGTTATCTGGCCGACAACGTGATCATCGGCCTCTTTTACAACTCGTTCGTGAACTTCTTCTTCGATTAAGATTCACGACACGTACGCGCACCGCGAACGCGGGGTTGCGTGCAGCCACCGTAGATAGAGACCGTCCGCGCGGGCGGTCTTTTTTTTGCGCAGCCTCCCGGCGCCCGAAGGAAGTAACGTGAGCGATCTACTCTCTCAATTGACGGAAGCGGTTCTGTTCTTTGCGCTCGAAGTGTGGGTGAACCTGTTCATCGGTATATTCAACTCGCTCTTCGGGCCGACCATCCTGCTCTAGGCCGCGGTAGCGGCCCACGCGGCCATGTCCGATTCGAAGACCAAAACGAAACGCGTCGAGCCGCGCCTGCTCAAGGGGCTGCAGGATTATCTGCCGGCCAGCGCCCTGCCGCGCCGCCGGGTGATTGCCGTCGCCGAGGAGGCCTTCCTGCGCTTCGGGTTCGCGCCCGTCTATACCCCGGCGATGGAGCACCTCGACGTGCTGCTGGGCACCGGCGGCGAGAACACGAACAAGGAGTTGTTCCGCCTCGAGAGTCCCGAGGGCGAACCACTCGCGCTGCGCTTCGACCACACCGTGCCCTACGCGCGCGTGCTGGCGCAGTACCCTGACCGGCTGAAGGCGCCGTTTCGCCGCTTTACCGTGGGGCCGGTGTGGCGTGCCGACAAGCCGGGGCCCGGCCGTTTCCGCGAGTTTGTGCAGCTCGATGCCGATGTGGCCGGGGCGCCGCCGATTGCCGCCGATGCCGACATCATCGCCGTGATGGCCGCCATCATGCAGGCGCTCGAGGTGGCCGACTATCGCATCCAGATCAACCACCGCGGCCTGGTCGATGCGCTGCTGGCACACTGCGGCATCGACGATACCGCACGCCAGAAGCACGTGCTGCGGGTGGTCGACAAACTGGACAAGGTGGGGCTCGAGAAGGTGCGCCAGGAGCTGGGGCCGGGCCGCATCGACGAGTCGGGCGACCCGATTCCCGGGGTCAAGCTGGACGAAGACACGATCGGCAAGTTGGTCGCGTTCGTCGAGACCGGCGTCACCAGCCGTAGGGGCGTGGTCGATGCGTTGCGCGCCCAACTGCCCGCCAGCAAAGACGCCGAGACCGCGCTGGCGCAGATGACCGAGTTGGCCGAGGCGCTCGATGCGCTCGAGGTGAGCGAAGCGCATGCCGTGTTTGCCCCCAGCCTGGCGCGCGGGCTCGACTATTACACCGGCCCCGTGTTCGAGATGCTTCTGCCCGGCGCGCCCGAGTTCGGCTCGGTGATGGGCGGCGGCCGCTACGACGCCCTGGTCACCCGCTTCGCGCCGCAGGGCATCCCGTGCACGGGCATGTCGGTCGGGCTCGACCGGCTGACCGCCGCCCTGCAACATCTGGGCGCCCTGCCCGAAGCCGCCACGCCGGTGCAGGTCTTGCTGGTGACCATGCCGGGCGTGCCGCAGACCGAGACGCTGCGCGTGGCGACGGCACTGCGCGCTGCCGGCCTGAATACGGAACCCTTCTTCGCCAGCAAGAAGAAGATGCAGGTGAGCCATCAGCTCAGCCACGCCGACCGCTTCGCCATTCCCGTAGCGGTTATCCTGGGCGAGGACGAGTTGGCGCAGGGCCTGGTCGCCGTGAAGGACCTGCAGGCCGGCAAGGCGGCCCGCGCCGATATCGACGACCGTGAAGCCTACCGTGCCGCGGGCACGAGCGGGCAAGAGACGGTGCCGCGCGAGGCGCTGGTGCCGCACGTGCAGCGGCTGCTGGGTTTGGCGTAGTTCCCCGCGCCCACCGCGCCGCACCGGAATTCACATTGCGCGCTTTCAACCTCTATGCTGGGGGTCTGTGCCGGTACCCAGCCTCCTGCCGGCCGCACCGCCCGGCACCAACGAGGACCAGCCGCCATGAGCGATTACCTGATGAATCTGAGCAGCAACGATACCGCCCGCGCCGTCATTCGCGGACTGGGCTTGCCGGTGCCGCTGCCCCAGCCGCTCGAGCGGCCCAACACCGCGTGGCCCGCGCGCCCGCTCGACGGACGGCCGGTGTTTCTCGGCGGTGCGCCCGGCGGCACCCTGCTGGCCCCCGCGGCCGCTGCGCTGGCCGAGGCGGGCGCCGCCCTCCACATCGCCGCCCCGGAAGGCGCCGCGGAACTGCCGCAGGCCGAGGCGCTCGATGTGGCTGCGCCGCCCGACACGGTGCGCCCGCATGCACTGGTCTTCGACGCGAGCGGCCTGACCACGCCGGAGCGCCTGCGTGCGCTCTACGATTTCTTTCACACCACCATCAAGGGCACAGCACCCAACGCGCGCGTCGTGGTGCTGGGCCGGCCCGTAGATGAAGCGGGCGACGACCCCCTGCTGCGCGCCACGCGCCGTGCGCTTGAAGGGTTCACGCGCAGCGTGGGCAAGGAAGTCGGGCGCAAGGGCGCGACCGCCCAGTGCATCTATGTGGCCGAAGGCGCCGAGCCGCGCCTGGCGCCGGTGTTGCGCTGGTTCACGAGCGCGCGTTCGGCCTATGTCTCGGGCCAGGCTGTGGCCGTCGGCAACCTCATCGCTGAGGCCGCCACCCCCGTCTACGCGCAGCCGCTGGCCGGCAAGGTGGCGCTGGTTACCGGTGCGGCGCGCGGCATCGGCGAAGCGACTGCGCGCACGCTGGCGCGTGAAGGGGCCCGGGTCATCGTGATGGACCGGCCCGCCGAACTCGAAGCGGCGCAGCAGGTGGCGCGCAATATCCAGGGCACGGCGCTCGGCTGCGACATTACCGATGCGCAGGCCGCGCAGACCATCCTCGATACCGCGGGCCCGCTGGGCGGGCTCGATGTCGTGGTGCACAATGCCGGGGTAACACGCGACAAGACGCTGGGCAATATGTCCGGCGATGCGTGGGACCTGGTGCTCAATGTCAATCTGGCCGGCCTCATCCGCTGCAATGAAGCCCTTGTACCCCACCTGAAAATCGGCGCGCGCATTGTGGCGCTGGCGAGCATCGGCGGCATTGCGGGCAATGTGGGCCAGACGAATTATGCGGCCACCAAGGCCGGCGTCATCGGCTATGTGCAGGGCCTGGCACCGCAGGTGGCCGGGCGCGGCATTGCCGTGAACGCCGTGGCTCCCGGCTTCATCGAGACGCAGATGACTGCCGCCATTCCCTTTGGTACACGCGAAGTGGGCCGCCGCCTGTGCAGCCTTTCGCAGGGCGGGCAACCGCTCGATGTGGCCGAAACCATTTGTTTCCTCGCGAGCCCGGGCGCGGCCGGCCTTTCCGGTACGGTGCTGCGGGTGTGCGGACAGAGCTTTATCGGCGCCTAGCGCGCAGCTACGCAGGGAGAAACCAGCATGCCAGTCAGCACGGACAGCCCCATCAAGCAGCGCGCGGTAATCGTCGGCGGCGTGCGCACGCCGTTTCTGCGCGCGTTCGGGCCCTTCACCAAGCTCGATACCATCGACCTGAGCGATGCCGCGGTCAAGGTCTTGCTCGATACCTATGATGGCGTGGCCAAGGAACTGGACGGCGTGGTGTGGGGCGGCGTGATCATGCCGGCCGGCGCGCCGAACATCGGCCGCGAGATCGTGCTCGACCTCAACATCGCCCACAATATCGAGGCGCACACCGTCACGCGCGCGTGCACCAGCGGCCTGGTCGCCGTCACCCAGGCGGCCGCCACCATCGAGCGCGGCGAAGCCGATGTCATGCTGGCGGGCGGCAGCGACTCGACCAGCAACGCGGCGGTCAATCTGCCGGCCAGCTTCGTGCACAAGGCGGCGCCCGTGCTGATGAGCGGCAAGGCGGGCGTGGGCGATTACCTGGGCCTGCTGGGCAAGCTGAGCGTGCGCAAGGATCTGTTGCCGCAGCGCCCGGCTATCCGCGAGCGTACCACCGGCGAACTGATGGGCGAGGCGGCCGAGCGTATGGTGCAGCACTGGGGCGTGCCGCGCGAAGAGCAAGACGCCTTCGCGGTGCAGAGCCACCACCGCG
>CAYMLC010000285.1:0-5132 GCA_964390765.1 uncultured Nitrospirales bacterium | reverse complement strand
GCAATTGCGCACCGAGCACCCCCCGCACGTGGGCGATACGGTGCACCTGCATGCCGATGTCGCGCGCGCGCATGTGTTCGATGCGGGCGACGGCCGCGCCCTGCGCTAGCGCCTGATGTGCGCGCGGGCGGGGGGCGAGCATTTCCACGCGCGCTTCGGCTGTGAGCCTGACCTGCTGGTACGTGCGCCCGGCCGTGCCAACCTGATCGGTGAACACACCGACTACAACGACGGCTGGGTGTTGCCCTTTGCCATCGACCGCGAAATCCGCTTCTGGGTCGCGCCCGACGACGCCGGGTACCTGGACTGCTATAGCGTCGCGTACGAAGCGCGGGCCCGGATTGATCTGCGGGCGCCCACCACCGCGCCCGCGACGCCGTGGGCCGCCTATCTCGCTGGGGTGGCCGCCCTGTGGCCGCGTGAACACAGGCCCCTGCCCGGTGCGCGTGTGCTGATCGAGAGCGACCTGCCCGCCGGCTGCGGGCTCAGCAGTTCGGCCGCGCTCGAGATGGCGGCGGTCGCGCTCTTTGAGTGGCAGACCGGTGCGCACCTGTCAGACGCCGATGCGGCCCGCCTCGGCCAGCGCGTCGAGAATGAATGGCTTGGGCTCTCCAGCGGCGTTATGGACCAATATGCGATACGCGCCGCCCGTGCGGGCCACGCCTGCCGCCTCGACTGCCGCACGCTGACGGTCGAGCACCGGCCGCTTGCGCTCAATGGGGCGGCGCTTGTACTCGTCGATACCGGCGTGCGCCATAGCCTCGCCGACTCGGCGTACAACACACGCGTCGAAGAGTGCCGGCGCGCCGTGGCCGCGCTGCATGCGGAGGCCGGTTTCGGCAGCCACCTGCGCGATTACACGCTGGCCGACCTGGTGGCGGCGCAAGACGCCCTCGACGAGACCGCGCTGCGGCGCGCGCGCCATGTGATCAGTGAAAACGCGCGGGTGCATGCCGCTTGCGATGCGCTCGAGGCGGGCGCACTGGGGGTGTTGGGCAGACTGCTCAACGACTCGCATGCCAGTCTGCGCGATGACTACGCCGTCAGCTGTGGCGAACTCGACCGCGTGGCCGCGGCTGCGCAAGCCCATCCCGCAAGCTTTGGTGCGCGCATGATGGGCGGGGGGTTCGGCGGTGCCGTGTTGGCGCTCATCGCCGCCGATGGAGAGCGCGACTTCCACGCGGCCATGGCCCATCTGTCCGGCCTGCCGCCTGCGCGTCTGTCGCCCCTAACGGTGCGGCCGTCGCGTGGAGTATCCGTGCGCCCATTGTAAAGCTCATCTCACTTTGTGAAGTTTCGATAAATCATTGCTGTGCGGGGGCATTTGGCAGTTTCTAAACCCTGTGGCATACTTCGATCGGACCGAAGAGATTGGACTTTGGGCTTCCTGTGCTGGGAAACCCGCCCGTGGCCTGGCCACGTGCGGCAGAAGATAAGCGTGGCCGGCGTGCGCCCGACGCATGGGCGTGCGGCCTGTCATCAACTGCGGCCTCGGGGCGCTTCGCGCGCGGGTCTGGAATTCGGTCAGCCCGCCTGCTGCGTAGTGCGGCCCGCCGCCTGGAGAGCGAATATGCGGCGTCACATGCAGCGCCACCCAAGGGGGCACGCCCGCCGGGCACAGGCGGGGATGACGTTGCTCGAAATCACCATCGCCGTCGCGATCTTCGCGGTCGTGGTGGGCATCACCGCCCAATCGCTGGTCTCCTATTACATGACCATCGACATGCACGAGCAGCAGATCGAAGCGACGCAGGCCGCGCGTGCCGTGGCCGCAACGGTGCGCGAGAAGCGCGAAGAATTCAGCGAGGACCCCGACTGGCCCAACGACCTGATGGCCTGGGTGCAGGACCAGGAAGACGCGGGCTGGCCGGGCCATGTGCGCGAAGCGGCCGACGGTGAGTACGACCAGCTGTACGGCCACGCCATCAATGTGACCCTGACCGACGGCGACGGCAACAACGCCGTGACCGGAACGAACCCCGTGCACGTGATGATCACGTCTCGGTGGACCAGCCGCGCTGGGCACGAGATGTTCGTGCCCATCGCTACGGTGGTGACCAATGAATAGCTCAAGCGGCCCTCTGCATCGCGTGCCGGAATCGCGTACGCGCACGGGCTACTCGCTCATCGAAGTGATGGTGGCCGTCGGTATTTTGAGTGTGGTTTCGGTGCTGAGCTTCATCGTGCTGCGCAGTTCGAACGAGGCCGTGAGCCTGGCCACCGCGAAGAGCGAAGTGCAGGGCAACCTGCGCGACGTGATGGCAGCGATTTCGCGCGAGGTCGAAGCCGCTTTCATTCCCGAGCACGTGTCCCGCACGCCCGAGCGCATGAATGCCGAAGACATTGAAGTGCTCAGCGACGGGCGCGAGATTCGCTTCTGGAAGGTCGAGCAATCGCCCAACAGCTTGCTCCCGGTCGAGGTTGGCCCGCTGCGGATTTTTCTCGAAAGCGAGGACCTCGGCTTGGTCAGCGGCAACCCGATGAATGCCAAGCTGGACCCGGGCGAAGACGAGAACGGCGATGGCGCCCTGACGCGGCGGGTGGTGCTCGAGCGGGACGACACCGAGCGCACGCTGGCCGCGGCCAACGATGTGGCCGACCTGCAATTCGCGCTGCTGCCGAGCAACAACGAAGAAGACGAACGCCTGACGCGGCTGCAGGTGACACTGACGGCCTCGCGACGCCATGGCTTTAACAATGAACACCTGGTCACCGCCACACTAACCAGCGTCATCCAGATGTCGAACTACTAATGGAGGGCCAAGACATGAAAACTGGCCAACATCCCGAACGCGGCATGGCGCTTGTCTTCGCGCTCATGGCCATCATGGTCATCATGAGCGCGCTGGCGATCGTGATGCTGCGCGTGCGCTCGTCACACATGGAGACGGAGGCGGGGGTCGACGCCGCAATGCTGGATGAAGCCGCGCGCGCGGGCATCGACGTTGCCATCGAAGACCTCTACAACACCTATCTGCAGGGGCTGGGCAATACCACAGACAACTGGGGCTCGTTCCGCTCGTATCTGAACAATGTGCGCGAGATTCCGAATACGGAAGACCTGAATGCCAACGGTTCGGAAGACGCGAACGAGAACAACGACAACGGGCGCAACGGCTTTGAGGCGTGGCCCGGCGAGTACGAGGCGTACGGCTTCCCACTGCTCGAAGACCCGGTAGAACTGACCAACCCGAATACCGGCACCGCGATCGCCACCATTGAACAGGTCTTTGTGGTGCGCAACGACGACCGCTTCGGCACCAACCTGACCATCCGCGCCGTGGCCGAACGCAACGAACGCCGCCGCGCGGCCGTTCAGGAAGTGCGTATCGGTGGTGTGGACGAGCGCCCCGGCCGCTTTGCGGTGCTGGCCAAGAACATCAGCTGCCTGCTGTGCCACGCGCAGATTCGTTCGTTGCCGCTTGAGTATGGCCTGGGCGACCCGGGCACGCATGACCGTGTGAAAGTGGCTTCGCTGGAATCGGTGCTGGTGCGCAACAACGCCGAGCACTCGGACATCGCCGGCACGCTGTACACCCGCGGGCGCGTGTACCGCCAGGACGGCAGCGAATGGGCCGAAGACGCTCTGGCCAGCAACTCGGACTTCCGCTCCTACGACTTCAGCACCGACGACGGCACCATCGTGCAGAGTGATTCGGGCGACATGACCAAGGTCCCATTCGAGAATGCGGACCTGGACGCCGAGGGGCTGCCTGTACCCTTTTCCAATCTCTACCGCGACTACGGCACCGAATCGGCCACGATGACCGATGGCCACGTGCCCACCAAGTTTCCCGCGCCGTATCCCGATGAAGACGGCGACCGCTATGTGGACGATACCGAATTCCAGGATATGGTGGAGAGCGTCGACGGGTCCGTTCGCTTCGAACTCGACGAGACCGAGGCGGTAGGTTCGGTGACAGCCGGCGTGGCGTATGGTGTGCCGCGCGGCTCGGTCTATACGGGCGACGAACTGCCGACGTCGTCGACGAGCGACGCGACCGAAGGCTTGGCCGATGGCGCCTACGACGGCAACCTGATTCTCGTGGGTTCGAATGACGACCCCATCCGAATCGACAAGAAGGTCGCGGTAAACGGCGACCTCGTGATCAAGGGCCCGATCAAGGGACGCGGCCAGATCATGACACGCGGCAATGTGTATATCGTGGGCGACGTAACCTACGCCGACGACTCCGATGCGCCCGAAGACTTCGGCACTTTTACCGAGAACGGTGTGGTCAAGGAAAACGCCTTCTCCATTGTGTCGGGCGGCAGCATCCTGATGGGCGACTACCTGACCATCCGCGGTGTGAACCCACCGACGATGGAAAACAGAAAGTACCCGGACAAGAAATACAGTATCCGCTTCGACGACGAGCACCGCACCGCCGAAGTAGATGGCTTCGATTTGGAGTACGGCTATTTCGACGAACACTCCGTCGACCCGAACGAATTGGATACGTCGGCCAATCACGGTACGCAATTGAGCTTTACCCAATCCGAACTGAAGCTGTTCAACAAGATTGAAATCGACAAGGCTGTGGAAGATCCCAGCTACGTGCCGCGCCTCTATGGCTTGCGCGAGAGCCAGCCCGGTCAGATCTTCGTGTACGACAATGCGAACGAAGAGCACTCGGTGAAGTACAGCGAATCCGGTGTGAAGTTGTTGACCGACTATCTGGTCGACAATGAATTGCCGCTCGATATCATCGACCGCGCCGCCTTCCACTATATGAACCCGCAAGGCAACTGGATGTCGGAAGACACGCTGCGCAACATCTGGTGGGAAGACGAGCAGTCGCGTCCGGACCTGGGTGGCAAAAATGGCCAATGGAGCGACAACAGCCGCTGGCGCTTCGACGGTCTGCTCTATTCGAACAATGCAATCTTCACCATGGTGCGCTCAAAGAACCGGCACGGTTCGCACACGTATGGGCAGATGGAAATCCGCGGTGGTGTTATCGCACCGGATTTGGGCGTGTTCGCGCCGGGGCTTTTCCGCCTGTTGTACGACGCGCGCGTCGAAGACTTCATTACGGCGGTGGACACCGAAGAAGTGGCGGTCCAGCGGCGTACCTTCTACTACGTGGCGTCGGCGAGCTAGTGGCCCGCCGCGCAGCCTGAACGAAGCT
>CAYMLC010000284.1:2011-5244 GCA_964390765.1 uncultured Nitrospirales bacterium | reverse complement strand
TTGTTTCTTGGCGCCTTTTTCTGTTTATCCTAATAGCTTTCCACAGAATACACATAAACGGCCCCTGTTTTTTTGTTGTGGTGGTAAGCAATACTTGACATTTATCAAACCTCCATAGTTACATAGATATATTGTAACTATGTTTTTGAAAAAAAGCAACTCCCAAAAAACTGAAAAGGGCCTGTGTTAAAGGGAGTCTTGCATATCTGAAAGGGTAATAGTTATAAAATCAGGGAATTAAGGTTAAACGGATATTGTTTTCCTCGCAAACACCGGTAATCATAGAATGGGGGCTGCCATATTTTTTGATTTCTGTTAGATTCAATCCGGCCGTTGGCAGGCCGCGTTCGGGTCTTACCTCGGGGCACTAGTCGCGGGCCAAGCGGGCGGCATCTTCGGGGTGCAGCAAGACGGCACAGCCCGGCGCGTTGGCGGGCGTGCGCCATGCCGCGTAGAGCAGATAGGCGCCCGCCGAGATGCTGCCCAGCACGATAAAGGCGACCGCCCACAGCGCACGGCCGAAGGGGTTGCGCGTGCGGTACCACACCCACGCGTAGATGACCAGCGCGAACAGGTAGAAGTCGACCAGCGTGGCGATGAACCATGGCTCTTCGAAGAGGTATCCCGCCTCGAAGATGGGCATCTGCGCACTGGTAATCGACAGGTTGATCAGCATTGCCACCACAACGGCGGCGCCCAGAACGGCCACGGCAATTCGCATGCTTCATCCTCCCATTGGGGCTTGTAACGCCGGGTGGCCCCGTGCCATTCGCCTACTGGCCGAGGCGCTTCTTCAACTCGGCCAGCCGGGCCAGCGTGTCGGCGCCGATGCGGCCCTCGATGGTACCCAGCGCCTCGGGCTTGTCGCGCCGTTGCAACGTCTCGGCGATCTCCCGGCGCACCGCACCAATCGTCTCGATGAAGTGGTCGGCGTCCATGGTCAGCGCACCGAGGCCGCGCACCAGATTGCGGATGCCGCCGTCGTTGCTGACGACGACCAGGTTCAGCCGGTCGCCTGCCTTGTACACCTCGCGCTCGATCCACGAATCGGCCGAGCTGGCGCCCGCGGTATAGATCACGCGCAGGGCCGCCACGCGCCGGCCGTGTTCGGCCTCGATTGCGCGCTGTTCCGTGCGGCCGTCGAAGACCAGCCAGCAGGGTGCACCGTATTGCGAGCAGAATTCGGCGACGCGGTCGATGAGGGCTTCGCGCGCGGATTCGAGATTCTGGCGCGCGAGGGGCCGCAACGCGCGGGACTTGTGCAGCACGTTGTAGCCGTCGATGTAGTAGCGCTGCACCACGCCGTCCGCCGCGCCTAGCTGGCGCGCGCGACACTGCTGGTGGCCGCACTGGTGTAGGCCCGCGCGACGCGGCTGCCGATGCCGGCGACGATCTCGTAGGGGATGGTGCCGGCCAGTTCGGCCAGCTCTGCGGCGCTCACCGTCTGGGTGCCGTCGGCCCCGAGCAAGACGGCGGTGTCGCCCGGTTGCACGGGGCCGGCGTCGGTGATGTCGACGACCACCTGGTCCATGCAGACGGCGCCCCGTACGCGGCAGCGGATGCCATTGATGAGCACCTCGGCCCGGTTGGAGAAGGCATGCCGGTAGCCATCGGCATAGCCCACCGGCAGCACGGCCAGGCGGCGCGGCTCTTCGGCGGTGTAGGTGCGGCCATAGCTGACACTTTCGCCGGCGGCGAGTTCGCGCACCTGGGTCACTTGCGTCTCCCAGCGCAGGACGGGGCGCAGGAGGCCCGGTTCGGCCGCCCCGGCACACGGCCAGATGCCATAGCTCATGAGGCCGGGGCGCACCATGTCGAAGCGGCTGCCCGGGTAATTGATGAGTGCGGCGCTGTTGGCGATGTGCGCAACGCTGTATGGAATACCTTCGCGCTCGAGGTGCCGCAGCGCGCGGCGAAAGCGCATCAGCTGCTCGTGCGTGTAGTCGTCGTCCACGATATCGGCGGCGGGAAAGTGGGTGCAGACACCTTCAATGTCGAGGTGGGCGATGCGGGTGAAGTGGTGCAACACGGGCGCGGCCTCGTCGAGCGCGATACCCTGCCGGTTCATGCCGGTGTCGAGCATGGCGTGTATGACGGCGACACGGTTGGCGCGTTCGGCCAGCGCCCCCAGCCGCTCGGCCGCGGCCTTGTCGCAGACGGTCACGCGCAGGTCGTGCTCGATGGCCAGCGGCAGGGCGTCGGCGTGGGGCTGATACATGACGAGAATCGGCGCCTCGATGCCGCCCTCGCGCAGGGCCACGCCCTCTTCCATGGTGGCCACGCCCAGCATGCGCACGCCCTGCGATTCGGCGGTGCGCGCGATGGGCAGCAGGCCGTGGCCATAGGCGTTGGCCTTCACCACGGCCACCAGCCCGGCGCGGTTGCCCACATAGCGGCGCACCGTGCGCAGGTTATGCACATAGGCGTCGAGATCGATTACGGCTCGCGATGGTGCGGTCATGCCCAGCGCCTGAATCCTCTTTGGTTCACCCGGGGTGAAGCCGGTTCGTCAGTTCTAATCTCTTAGCGTTTGGTTCGGTGTGTCGTTCAGCGATTCTGCAATTGCAGCACATGCCAATTCTCGCGCAGATAGGTGATGCCCGTATACAGCGTGAGCAGCGCGACGGCACTGGCCGCACCCAGCGATACCATCCCTAACAGGGGTGTGTATGTTTCACGTGTGGCCGACGGCAGCCAGGGTATCAGCGCGGCCAGGCCGAGGAAGACCACCACATAAATCATTTGCACGACCGTCTTCAGTTTTCCACCCCGGTTCGCCGCCATCACCACGCCCTCGGCCGCGGCCAGCCCACGCAGGCCCGTGACCAGAAACTCGCGCGCGAGGATGGCCACCACGGTCCATGCGGGAATGCGCAAGTCGGGCAGGCCGAGCATCATCACAAAGGCGGCACACACGAGCACCTTGTCGGCGAGCGGGTCGATCAGTTTGCCGAAGGGCGTGATGAGGTTGCGCGCCCGGGCGATGCGCCCGTCGAGGAAGTCTGTGGCGGCGCCCACGAGGAATACGAGGAGCGCCAGCGCGATGGTGGCCGGCGCGGGAAAGGACAACAGCGCCACCAAGACACACGCCAGCACGAGGCGGGACAGAGAGAGCTGGTTGGGGAGGTTCATGATGGCGCGAGCATAGCACAGCAGACGGCGGTGGAGCGGGCATATCGGCCGGCGCGCCCGCTTTGATACACTCGCGCGGCGGCGCACGCCGCACGCGGGAG
>CAYMLC010000284.1:0-2001 GCA_964390765.1 uncultured Nitrospirales bacterium | reverse complement strand
CGGGAGAACGCCATGGCCACGCGCATTGTGGTGTTGCTGTCGGGGAGCGGCACCACCCTGCAAAACCTGATTGACCGCATCGAAGCGGGCACGCTCGACGTGCAGATAACCGGGGTGGTCTCGTCGCGCGCCGACGCCTTCGGCCTCGAGCGGGCGCAGCGGCACGGCATCGCCACGGCGTGTGTGGTGCGGCGCGAGCAGCCCTCGGCCGAGGCGGCGCAGCGCGCCTTGTGGGCGCACATCCGCGGCTTTGGCGCGGACCTGGTGGTGCTGGCGGGCTACATGTCGCTCTTGCACGTGCCGGCGGACTACGAGAACCGGATCATCAATGTGCATCCCTCGCTGATTCCGGCGTTCTGCGGCAAGGGCATGTATGGCCACCACGTGCACAAGGCGGTGCTGGCCTACGGCGCGAAGGTGACCGGCGCGACGGTGCACTTCGTGGATGAGCACTACGACAACGGCCCGATCATTACGCAGCAGGCGGTGCCCGTGCTGGAAGACGATACGCCCGACACGCTGGCCGCGCGGGTGCAGGCGACGGAACGCGAGATCTATCCGCAGGCCATTGCGCTGTTTGCGGCCGGCCGCCTGCGCATCGAGGGGCGGCGCGTACACATTGCGCCCTAGCCCGTGGCAAAACTCGAACGTGGCCTGCGAACGGCCTTGATGTCGCGACTCGTCGTTGCAAACCCTTGAAAATGCTCGCATTTCCGGCGGCTTCGCGCCTCGATTCGCGACACCAATTCGCGTTCTCGGCGGCATGCGCCTTTTGCCACGGGCTGCTAGCGCCGGCGGCTAGAGAAAGATACGCACCCGGCTGCGCTTGCGCAGTTCCTGAATCCAGTTCGCATAGCGCTCGGCCGCGTATTCTTCGCGCAGCATCGGCTCGATTTCGGTGCGGAGGTCGTCGAAGCTGGCCGTGCCCGGCTCGCGCACTTGTTCGGCCAAGAGCAGGTGGTAGCCGAACTGCGTCTCCACCACTTCGCTCAGTTCGCCCTCGCTCAGGGCGAAGGTGGCCTCTTCGAGTGCGGGTACCAGGTCGCCGCGCTGCACCCAGCCTACCAGGCCGCCCGTATCTGCATCGGGTCCTTCGCTGTGCTGCCCGGCCAGTGCGGCAAAGTCGGCCCCGGTTTGCACCTCATCGCGCAGCGCCTCGAGCCGGGCCTGCGCCCGCGCGCGCTCGGCGGGGTCGCTGCCGGCCGACAGGAAAATGCGGCGCAGTTGCACGCGCGCCGGCTGGCCGAAGGCGTCGCGGTTGTCCTGGTAGTACTGGCGTAGCTCCGCCTCGCTGATCACCGCCTCTTCACTGAACTCGTTGCGCTTGCGCGAGGCCATGGCGATGGCCAGCAGCTGCTTGCGGATTTGCTCGCGAAACTCGCTCATGGTCGCACCGCTGTCTTCGACGGCGCGGCGAAACTCCTCGCCGGATTCGAAGTTGTCGCGAAACGACTGGATGCGCGATTCGAGCACATCCTCGGGCACATCGAGCCCCTGCAGTACGGCCTGGCGATAGAGGATGCGCTGCTCGATGGCCTGGTCCAGCACTTCGTCTACCAGTGCGCCGTCGAGCGCTTCGCCCGCCGCCACATCGCTGCCGACCAGCGGCGCCGCCTGCCGGATGAGATCGCTGCGCAAAATGGGCTCGGTGTCGACGGTCGCCACGATGGCATCGACCACGCGCTGGGCGTGGGCCGGCGCGTGGGCACAGACGCCGATAAGGATGGCCGCGGTCAAGATTCGAAACATAGCCGTGCCTCCCGGTGGGGGTTGGGGCCGAACCGCGGATGATACAAAGCGGCCGCGCGCCAGGCAATGCGCCCGCGTGCGGCGGCGTGGCGCGCTGTGGTGTGGGCGTAGCGCGGGCGTGGTGTGGGCGTTGGCGGGCGGCCTGGCGTGGCGTGTGGGCGTGGCGTGGGCCGGTGGGCGCAGTGGTTGCATCGCCCGGCGTGGGGTGCGCATCCTTCCGGCCGATGCTGCGCGGGTGCACGCAGCGCAATC
>CAYMLC010000283.1:0-5264 GCA_964390765.1 uncultured Nitrospirales bacterium | reverse complement strand
GCCCATCAACAGCAGCAAGCTGATGTACGGGCAGTCCTTTGCCCTGTACGCGCTAAGCGAATACAGCATGGCCTCGGGCGATACGCGCGCACTCGAGATGGCGCGGGAAACGCACCAGAGCATGACCACGCTGGGCTTCGACGGCGACCACGGGGGCTTCTTCGAGTTTATGGAGGCCGACTGGAAGCCGAAGCCGGGTGGCCGAAAGGGCGGCGACCGCAAGAGCTTCGACGTGCACATGCACCTTATGGAGGCCTTCACCAATCTGTATGAGGCCTCGGGCGAGGCGCGCTATCGCGAAGACGCCGACTATGTTATCGGGCTCATCCTCAAGCATATGCTCGACCCGGAGCATGGCACCGGCATCGCGCAGTTCGCGCTCGACTGGACACCGCTGCGCGCCATCCTCTTCGACGAGGTGTGGGGCAGCGACCGCGACGTCGAAGAGGACGAGGGGCGTCCGCTCGACAACACAAGCTACGGGCACAACGTCGAATTCGCGTGGCTGCTCAAGCACAGCGTCGATATCCTGGGCCTGGACGGTACGCGCTATACGCCGGTGATGCGGCGGCTGTACGACCACGCGGCGCAGTACGGCGTGGACTGGCAGCGCGGCGGCCTGTATTGCGAAGGGCCGGGTGCCGGGCCCGCGCGCGAGCGCAACAAGGAGTTCTGGCAGCAGGCGGAGGCAATGGTCGGGTTTCTCGATGCCTACCTGCTGTTCGACGACACGCGGTACCTCGATGCCTACGCCAACATCCACCGCTTCGCCATGGACCACGTGATCAATCACAAGGTCGGCGAGTGGTATCCCCTCTTCGACGAAGACAACAACCGCCTGTGGGACTACCTCGGTCACGCGTGGAAGATTAACTACCACACCGTGCGCGCCATGCTGCAGTGCGAGCGGCGGCTGAGCCGGGCCGTGGCGCGGGCGGGAGATTAAGGGGGCGCTGGCTGCTGCCTGCTGCCTGGCGGCAAGCAAAGGGCGCGGGGTCGGCGAGGCGGGCCCATTGCCCGGTGCCAGGCCGCGACGAAAGCCAGAGCGCAGCAGCCACCCGCCATCCGCCCCATACTCTGCGTACGTAAAGCTCAGGCGCCACCCCAAAAAAAAAGGCAGGGCGGCGGGTCTTGGGTTACCCGCCGCCCCGAGGTGCGGGGAGTGCTTGAAGCGATATCCGTGTCACAAGGCGCAAGAGGTCACGGTTCGCAGGAGGCTCGTGAGACCTCAGGGCTGCGGTAAGGTCTCACACTGCGAAAGGCTGTAAACCTTGGGGGTTTAACTGTCGCTTCAACCACCGGCCGCAGGCTACCACAATATATGGGATGGATCAAGCCCTTGACACACAGTCTGTGGTTTTGCCCGATGCACTACCACAAGATATGGAATAGGGCCGGGTTTTAGACCCCAAGGCGCAGCGAACGGCGCAGAGCGCGATAGTCGTTGCTACCGTTGATCGCGCCTTTTTTGTGACCTATACTTCCGGTTTCCCGCGAATCCTCTCGGCCAGGGGCGGCCGCCAGCAAGGGATGCACGTCACATGACCATTTTTGTTCCACGGGAGAGTAGTGCCACCGAACCGCGCGTGCCGCTGATTCCCGACACCGTAAAGCGGCTGACGGGCAAGGGCACCGCGTTCACCATCGAGGCCGGCCTGGGTGTCAGCGTGGGTATCGCCGACAGCGCCTATGAGGAGGCCGGGGCCACAGTCGCGCAGGACCGCGCCGCTGCGCTGGCCGAGGCGGACATCGTGGTGCGGCTGAACGCGCCGCCGCTCGAGGATGTGCGCGCGATGAAGCGCGGCACCATCCTCATCAGCTACATGGAACCGTTCAAGGCCTTCGACCTGCAGGATGCGTGCGCCGAGGCGGGCGTGACCGCCCTGGCGATGGAACTGATTCCGCGCACGACCCTTGCGCAGAAGATGGACGCGCTGAGTTCGCAGGCCAACCTGGGCGGCTATGTGGCGGTGATTATCGCGGCGGAGCGGCTGGACCGGGTGTTCCCGCTGATGATGACGCCCGCGGGCACCCTGGCGCCAGCGCGCGTCTTCATAATCGGTTGCGGCGTGGCGGGCCTGCAGGCGATCGCCACGGCCAAGCGCCTGGGCGCGCGCGTGGAAGCCTTCGACACGCGCCCGGCGGTTGAGGAACAGGTGAAGTCGTTGGGCGCCAAATTCGTGAAGGCGGACCTGGGCGAGACCGGCGAGACCGAGGGCGGCTATGCGCGGCAGCTGACCGACGAGCAGTTGGCCAAGCAACAGGAAGCGATGGCCAAGGTGGTGGCGCAGTCGGATGTGGTCATCACGACGGCGCAGGTGTTTGGCCGGCCGGCGCCGCGCATTGTGACGGAAGAGATGGTGCGCAGCATGCGGCCCGGCGCCTTGATAGTGGACATGGCGGTGGAGACGGGCGGCAACGTGGAAGGCGCGAAGCTGGGCGAAGAAGTCGAGGTGGCGGGCGTGCGCATCGTGGGGCTGGGCAATCTGCCGGGCCAGGTGGCGCGCGACGCGAGCCAGGTGTATTCGTCGAATGTGGGGGCGCTGATAGAGCACTTCTGGGACAGCGAGTCGAAGGCGTTCCAGCTGAAGTTTGAAGACGAGATACTCGAAGGGTGCGTGGTGACGCACGACGGCGAACTGCGCAATGCCCGGCTGAAAGAGCTGCGGTCGCAAGCCTGAAGGAGCGCAACGTGAAGGTATTCAAGCAAGAAACAATCGCCGCGTGGCGTGTACCTGTGCAGCGCCTGCTGCTGGGTGCGCTGGCGGTGCTCTGTCTGGGGCTGGCGGTGCTGCACGTGGCCGATGCGCCGGTGGCGGCGCACGCCGATGATGCCCCGGGCGCACTGATGACGCAATCGGAAGGCGGGCTGGCCGCGCTCGAGCGGCAGCTCTACCTGCTGTTCGCGTTTGTGCTGGCCATCTTCCTTGGCTTCGAGCTGATTTCGAAGGTGCCCTCGCAGTTGCACACCCCGCTCATGAGCGGCGCCAACGCCATCTCGGGCATTACGATTGTGGGCGCGCTGATTCTGGCGGGGCTGACCGAGAGCGGGCTCATCGTGAAAGTCCTTGGCTTTCTGGCAGTGGTCACGGCCTCCATCAACGTGGTGGGCGGCTACCTCGTGACGAACCGGATGCTGGGCATGTTCACGCACAAGGGAGGCGCCGGCTCGTGAGTACCCTGATTGCCATCGCCTATATCGTCTCCGCCGTCTGCTTTATCTTCGGCCTGCGCCTGCTCGGCTCGGCGCGTACCGCAGTGCGCGGCAACCAGGTCTCGGCCATCGGCATGGGCATCGCCATTGTGGCGACGCTACTGGGCGCGGGCATGGACTATACGCTCATCGTTGCGGGCGTGCTGCTGGGCGGCGCCATCGGCGCGGTGGCCGCTGCGCGCGTGCCGATGACCGCCATGCCCGAGTTCGTGGCGCTGTTCAACGGCAGCGGCGGTGTGGCCAGCCTGTTCATTGCGTGGGGCGAGTATCAGAACCGCGTGGATACCGGCGCGGCGTTGAACGCATTCGGCATCAGCGAGATTGCCACCTTCCTCGCCATGCTGATCGGCGGGGTGACCTTTACCGGCAGCCTGATCGCCTACGGCAAATTGTCCGAGCGGATCGACAGCAAGCCGTGGCAGTTTCCCGGCCAGCAGTTCATCAGCATTGCCGTGGTGGTGCTGGCGGCGGCCGCTGTCTTCTTGTTCAACCCTGCCGCGCCGGTGGCCTATGGCATTTTCCTGGGTGCGGTGGCGCTGGCACTGTTGCTGGGCGTGCTGCTGACCATTCCGATCGGCGGGGCCGACATGCCGGTCGTCATCTCGCTGCTCAACAGCTACTCCGGCCTGGCGGCGTGCGCGGCCGGCTTCGTGATCGAGAATACGGTGCTTATCGTATCGGGCTCACTCGTGGGCGCCAGCGGCATCATCCTCACGGTCATCATGTGCAAGGCGATGAACCGCTCGCTGACCAACGTGCTGTTCAGCGGATTCGGCGCTGCGACCGCGGGTGGTGCGGCCGGTGTACAGGGCGAGGCAAAGACCATCAGCCCGCAAGACGCCTACTACGTGCTGGAGGCCGCGCGCTCGGTGGTGTTCGTACCGGGCTATGGCATGGCCGTGGCGCAGGCGCAGCACGCGGTGCGCGAACTGGGCGAACTGCTCGAGGCAAATGGCGCCGAGGTGAAGTATGCCGTACACCCGGTGGCGGGCCGCATGCCCGGCCACATGAACGTGCTGCTGGCCGAGGCGAATGTGCCGTACGAACAACTGGTCGAGATGGACGACGTGAACCCGATCATCGACACGATCGACGTGGCCATTGTAATTGGCGCCAACGACGTCGTGAACCCGGCCGCGCGCGAGTTGGAAGACAGCGCGATCTACGGCATGCCGATCATCAACGTCGACCACGCGCGGACCTGCTTCGTCTTGAAGCGCTCGCTGCGCTCGGGCTTTGCCGGGGTAGACAACCCGCTCTTCTTCAAGGAGAACACGGCCATGGTGCTGGGCGACGCGAAGCAGACGGTGACGGCGATTGCGGAAGAGTTCAAGGATTAGGCCCGCTTTACGATAGCCGCCCCTTGTAGTCTTCGTAGCCGAACGTCTTCACGACCTCGGCGGTACCGGCCTCGCTGTCGGCCAGCACGATGGCGGGGAGGCGCACGCCGTTGAAGGTGGTGTTCTTCACCATGGTGTAGTGGGCCATGTCGCCGAAGACCAGCTTGTCGCCGGGCTGCAAGGGTGCGTCGAAGCTGTAGTCGCCGATAACGTCGCCCGCGAGGCAGGTGAGCCCGCCGAGCCGGCAGGTGTGCGCACGTTCGCCGGGCAGACCCGCACCGGCGATCTCGGGGCGATAGGGCATTTCGAGCACATCGGGCATGTGCGCGGTGGCCGACGTATCCAGAATCGCGATGGGCATATCGTTGTGCAGGGTGTCCAGCACACTGGCCACCAGTACGCCGGTGTTGAGCGCGATGGCCTCGCCGGGCTCGAGGTAGACCTTGACCCCATGGCGCGCGCGGAAGTCGCGCACGAGCTGTATCAGTTGGTCCACGTCGTAATCGGCGCGGCTGATATGGTGGCCCCCGCCCATGTTGACCCAGCGCAGGCCCGGCAGCAGGTCGCCGAAACGCGCTTCAAAGGCCGGCAAGGTGCGCGCGAGTGCATCGGCGTTCAGCTCGCACAGCGTATGGAAGTGGAGCCCCTCGATACCGTCGAGGTCGCCCGGCGCGATGGCCTCGCGAATGACGCCGAGACGCGAACCGGGC
>CAYMLC010000282.1:0-5295 GCA_964390765.1 uncultured Nitrospirales bacterium | reverse complement strand
TGGCCAGCGGCTTGGCCAGCAGCAGCGAAGCGCCCATTTCTTCCTGCACGTAGGGCGCACTCAGCAACGCGTTCAGATTGCCGCCGCCATAGACCAGCACCGTCGCCTCGATGCGTGCGTCCTTGGCCGCCGCCACACTGCCCGTGATCGCGCCGTAGCTCGCGCCGACCAGGTAGATGCGGTCGTCGTCGACATCGGTGCGGGTCTGCAGATAATCGATCAGCCGGCGCGTATCCACGACCGTGCTCGAGGCACGCCGGCGAAACTGTCGCACCTGGTCCAGGATACCGTCCTCATCGGGGTTGCGCTCGCCGCGCATGTACTGGTCATAGCTGACCATGATGAAGCCCGCCTCATTGAACGGGTCGCTGATCTGCTGCACGAAGTCGCCCGACTGCCCGATGCCATGCAGGAAAATGACGACGGGTGCGCGGCCTTCCAGGTCGGCCGGACGCGTCAGCCAGGTGGGCACGCGTTCGCCGGGCGTGGTCTGGAAGTAGAGCTTCTCGACGACTGCGCCGCTTTCGCGTTCGGTCACTTCCACCACCTCATCATCGAGTGCGAGGGTGGGGTCGTAGTACTCGTAGAAGCCCTGGTCGAGCTGGACCTTGCCAAGGACGAGGCCGATGCCCGCCAGCAAGACGAGCGTTCCCAGAACGATGCCGGTGATTTTGAGTGCGCGCATACGCGGTCACCTCCCGGTTGTCTGCGCAGCGGCCAGTATAGCGCCGCAGACGCGTGCTTCGCGAAGAGTAGGCTACCAGAGGTGGCCGCAGTCGCGGCAGTGCATGTGGTGGCGGCGGCGCGTGGTCAACATAACCAGTACGCAGAGAATACCCAGCACCCCCCAAAACGGCGACACCAGAAAGAGCAGGAGTGTGCAGCCGGCCGCCAGCCCGTGGAAGACATTGAGCGGCGGCGCACCCACGGCTTCGGAACCGCAGGCCGGACAGGCGGGCAAGGCATCGGCCAGGTCGTCTTCAAAATCGAGCGCGTCGACCTCGTCGAGGTAGCGTCCGGCATCGACACCCTCGGCCTCCTCCAGGATGCGATGGGCCTCGGTGAAATCTTCTTCGCGCACCATCACGCGCACGCCGCCGGCAGGTTTCTGTTGCAGCATGCGGCCGAAGCTCGGCAGGTAGGCGCCGGTTATCTCGCCGCTGATAACCGTGGGGATGCCATGCTGGTCGAGCAGACTGGCGATAAGGTTTGCGTGTACCGGGTCCCACAGCCGCGCGAGCGTCACCGTGCGCCCCTCGTCGGGCACCTCCGCCTGTCCGTGCGGCGCCGGCTCGCGCGTCAAGCGGCGGCTACCCCTCGTGTTCGCGCAGGAATGTCTGGGCGCGTTCGAGGTCTTCGGCCGGCACCATCACCTTCACCATCGCCGCCGCGCCCACAATGCCAGACGCCGTGGCGTTGGCGTTCTCGGTCACGACTTCAAAGCCGTTGCCGCGCAGGGCCGCCGCGCAGTTGTCCGCCTCGTGCAGATACATGAACTCGCGAACCGTGGTGTAGTTGTCGGCCATGCCGCCTCCCTTGCCTGTGCGGTGGCTACCCGTGTGTGGCCAGCCGCTGCTTTGCCGCGTGCTGACACATGCCGAGCAGGTTGCTCAGGCCCAGGTTCTTGCCCATCGTCAGCTCGCCACCGAAGAATTCGTTCATGATAGCGGGGTCGACGGCCAAAATCTCATCGAGCGGCGCACCGCTCAGGCCGCGGTCCAGGATGACGGCCGAGGCCTTGGCGCTGATGCCCTGTGGATTCTCGACGGCAAAGTAGAACTTCACCCCGCCCTCCGGGTGGTCGGTCGCCCAGACATAGGCTTCGCTCTCGCAGCCGGGCACCTTGTGCTCGTCGGCGAAGGGGCGCTCGGCGATTTCGGGCGGCACTTCCTTGAACTTCTTGCCGAGGTCAATCAGCATCTGCATGCGTTCGGTGCGGCCTTCGCTGGCCAGCAGGTCGCGGATCTGTTCGAGCTTCGCGGGTATCTTGCTCATCACGGTTTCTCGATGGGTACACCGACCAGGTTGCCGTACTCCAGCCAGCTGCCGTCGTAGTTGCGCACGTTCTCGAAGCCCAGCAGATGGCGCAGCACGAACCACGTGTGGCTGCTGCGCTCGCCGATGCGGCAATAGGCAATCACTTCGTCGTCGGGCTTCAGCCCCTGCTGCGTCACGTAGATTTCGCGCAGGGCATCGGCCGGCTTGAACGTGCCGGTTTCCGGATCGACCGCCGCGGCCCACGGCACATTCACGGCGCCGGGCACATGCCCGCCGCGCAGGGCGCCTTCGTTCGGGTACTCGGGCAGGTGCATGCGCTCGCCGCGGTATTCTTCGGGACTGCGCACATCCACCAGCGGTTTGCCCGCGGCACTGTGCGCCAGCACCTGGTCGCGGAAAGCGCGAAACTGCGCATCGTCGCGTGCCGGCGCCTGATAGTCGCTTTCCGGATAGTCGGGCACGTCGGTGGTGAGGGGCCGTTCCTCGTTCACCCACTTCAGCCGGCCGCCGTCCATCAGCCTGGCCTTGGTGTGGCCGAACAGCTGAAAGACCCAATAGGCATAGGCGGCCCACCAGTTGTTCTTGTCGCCGTACAGGATAACCGTGGTGTCGCGCGTGATGCCGCAGCGGCGCATCAGCGCCTCGAAGGCGGGCTGGTCCAGGTAGTCGCGGCGCACGGGGTCGTTCAAGTCGCGCACCCAGTCCAGCTCGACCGCACCGGGGATGTGGCCCGAGGGATAGAGCAGGGGGTCTTCATTCGATTCGGCGATACGCACGTTGGGGTCGTCGAGGTGCCCGGCAACCCAATCGGTTGTAACCAGGACATCCGGGTGGGCGTAGCCGCGCTCTGCGATCGGGGCGAGCAATTTGCTATCCGACATGGAAACGCACACTCCTTGGGTGGTTCATCTTGTTAGGGAGAACGGAACAGGGATGCCGCGTATTCGAACAGGGGCGCGGCATCTCCGCCGGGGGCTAGCCTACCGTGGCGGCGGCCGGCGTCGCGAGCTTGGTCGCGTCGCGGTCGGCCTTGTGCTCGAGGAAGCAACAGCCGGGACAGGGCGCGAAGAGACCTTCCTGACAGTCCTTGCGGAACTTGCGCATGATCGCGTTGTTCCACAGCTCGCGGATGGTGTGCTCGCGCACGTTGCCCACCTTGCGAATCCAGCAGGGGTAGGCGTTGCCCTGGCGGCCAATGAACAGCGTGTTCCAGGCGTTGCGGCACTCGTAGTGGTCCAGGTCGATGCCCTGGTCGTAGTAGTTCACAATCTCTTGCCGCGGCATGCGCGGCATGCGCACTTCGATGCCCCAGCGCTTGGCCTCGTCCAGCGTGCGGTCGAGCGCCTCGTTCAGTTGCTTCGCGTCCACCTTGGGCCAGGTGAAGTCATTGGGCGAGAACTGGCGCGGGTCCACTTCGCCCAGGTCCTCGTGGTCGTGCATGCGCGATTCGGTGACGAGGTTCACCACATCGCCGCCCGCTTCCTTGATGCACTTCGGCATCAGGTGCAGCACGTCGACGTTGTCCTGCTGGATCACGGTGGTCACGTGGATCAGCGGGCACTGCTTACCGCTCTGGTCGCGGAACTTCTTCAGCATGCGGATGCCGTTCATCGAACGCTCGAAGGCGCCCTTCATCTGGCGAATCTCGTCGTGGCGCTCGTACGGGCCTTCGATACTGGTGCCGGCGAAATTGAAGCCCGTGCCCCCGATGCGGCGCGGCGACAGGGCCACCACGGCTTCGGCCCGGTCCTCGGGCAGCATGGTCGTATTCGAGATGAAATGCGTGCGCGCCTTCTTGCTGGCAGCCGTAAGGATTTCCATGAAGTCCTTGCGCACGAAGGGCTCGCCGCCGGTGAAGGTGATCAGGCTGAAGCGCGGAATCTGCGCCACCACATTGAGCCATTCGTCGGTGGACAGCTCGCCCTCCATCTGTTCGCGGATGGGCACGTTTTCCAGGAAGTCGATGTACTGGCACATCTTACAGCGCAGATTACAGCGCCGCGTGACCTCGATGTAGTAGTGCCAGGCGGGAAATGAATACCCGTTCTTGAAGTACCGGTACGGCAACTCGCTGTACATGCGCGAGGCGAACTGATACATCGATGTAAGGTTCAACAGGCTATCGCTTTGTGTCGCGCTCATGGCTTCCCTGTGTGCACGTTTCCGGTGTCTCGTACACCTGCAATCCGGTGTGCCCGGTTCCTCGGTGGCGGCTACCGTATGCTGAAGCCGTGCAATCCCGTTGGGCCGAACAATCGCGAGTCCGGGCGGCTTCCGCTCGTTCGGCGAATATAACACAGGTCCGGAGCCCGGCCAACGCCGTGCGGCTTCCCGCCAGCCGAGCGCCCCTGCCACCCGCCGCTGAACCTCGCTGACATCAATCGGCGCGCCCGCCGAATGTAACCCGGGTCGGGCAGCACAGGCCGCCGCGGAGTCGGCCACCGGCCAACAGGGTGTGGGTAGGCCAGCCCTTCGTGGGAAGCATCTTGTGTCAGTGACACAACGGAAAAGGAGAACAAACGATGAACAGCAAGCAGCAGACGGTCCGATTCGCAGCAGTGGCGTTGGTGGCCATCACGGCCTTGGCCCGTGGCCTGTGGGCGGTGCAGGCCCAGGCGCAGAGCGAGTCGCGCACGGTGCGCTCGGACGAGACGGCGATGGAGAAGGAGTCGATGAAGGCGACCATGGGCGACAACACAATCCACATCGTCGAGCGTCCGGGCTACTTCGAAACCCACGGCGACATTTTCCAGATTGAGCCGGGCGAGTACACCTTCGTTGTAGAGAATCGCGCGGGCAAGGACGCGGGCTTCGTGCTGGCGCGTGAAGGCCAGGAGCCTATCGTGATTGTTGTGGCCGACGGTGAGACCGGTGAAGTGACGGTGAACCTCGAATCGGGCACCTACGACTATTTCTGGCCGATCATCCCGACCGCCAAGTACCAGGTGCAGGTGAACTAAGGGCGGCTTCGGGCTTTAGCTTTTCTCCCTCCTCCATCGGGCCGCGGCGCTTCGTCCTACACGACGGGGCGCCGCGGTCTTTTAATTGCTGGTATCCGCTTTTCGCGCGGCGGGACAGAAAAACGCCCGCATGCAAGCGTGCACGCGGGCGCAACAGGAATGCCTGGCAGCGCGGCCTAGGCCATGGCCATCACCTTTTCGAGGCGGGCGTTCACGCCTTCCCAGTTCACGATGTTCCAGAAGGCGTCGATATAGGCGCCACGACGGTTCTCGTATTGCAGGTAATAGGCATGCTCCCACACGTCGATGCCGAGAATGGGAAACGAACCCCAATCGG
>CAYMLC010000281.1:0-5297 GCA_964390765.1 uncultured Nitrospirales bacterium | reverse complement strand
CGCCGTGCTGCGGATGTGCCCCAGAAACTGATTGCCCAGCCCCTCGCCCTGGCTGGCACCCTTTACCAGTCCCGCAATGTCGAAGAACTCAATGGTCGCACCGATGCGCTGCTTCGGCTGCACCAGGTTCGACAACTGGTCGAGGCGCGCATCCGGCACCGCCACGACCGCCTTGTTCGGTTCGATGGTGCAGAACGGATAGTTGGCGGCCTCCGCATTCTGCGCCTTGGTCAACGCGTTGAATGTGGTGCTCTTGCCCACGTTGGGCAGGCCGACAATGCCGATACTCAGGGCCATGACACACTGCGCTCCCGTGCGGTGGAAGGGGGAAAGGAAGGGTGCGATCCGTAGGCGCGGAGAATAACACGCGCGGGCGCGACACAAAAAAAGAGGACCCAGCGCCACGCGGACGCCGGGCCCCCGGTGCGCCGCTATGCTAGTCGGTATACATGCCGGCGATGGCGTCCTTGTGGCGGTCCATCACCACGTTGCGCTTCACCTTCATGGTCGGCGTCATCTCGCCGCTCTCCACCGAGAACTCGTCGTCGAGCACCTGGAACTTCTTCACCTGCTCGTAGCGCGGCAACTGCTCATTGGCTTCGGCCACGGCCTTCGCCACCCGCGCTTCGATCGTCTCGGCGTCGATGCCCTCGTCGTTGACGACCTCGCTGTTCAGCGTGATCAGCGCCGTGAGATAGGGCTTGCGGTCGCCGATGACCACCACCTGCGAGATGATGTTCTCGCGCTTGATCAGCGTCTCGATATGCGCCGGTGCCACGTTCTTGCCACCCGCCGTGATCAGCAGATTCTTCTTGCGGTCCGTGATCTTCAGGAAACCGTCTTCGTCGATCACGCCGATGTCACCCGTGTGCAGCCAGCCCTCATCGTCCTTGGTCTCGGCCGTCGCATCGGGCCGGTTCAGATAGCCCATGAACACGCCGTTGCCCCGCACCAGCACTTCGCCGTCTTCGGCGGTCTTCACTTCAAAGCCCTTCATCGCGCGGCCAACCGTGCCGATCTTGTTGGCGTCCGGCTTGTTCGCGGTGCAGGCGCCGCCACATTCCGAAAGACCGTACGCCTCAAGAAAGATCACACCCAGCGCACTGAAGAAATGAATGATCTCGGGGTCGATCGGCGCGGCCGACGACACCATGATCCGGATCTCACCGCCGAAGGCCTGGCGCACCTTGCTCAAGACCAGCCGGTCGGCAATGGCGTGCTTGATCGACAGGCCCATGGGCACGGGCTTGCCCTCGCGTTTCAGGTCGGCCACCGCACGGCCCTGGTCAATCGCCCAGCGGAACAGCTTCTGCTTGTTCGGCGGCGCGCTCTCGACCTGTGACACCACGCGCTGGTGAATCTTCTCGTAGACGCGCGGTACCGCCAGCAGCAGTGAAGGCGGCTTCTCACGGATCACTTCGCCAATCTTCTGCATGTCGGGGCAGAACACCGTCTCCAGGCCACCGAAAACGCGGCCCAGGAACTGCGCGGCGTGTTCGGCCACGTGGCTCATCGGAAGGAACGACACCAGCCGGTCGCCCGGGTGCATGAAGTCGTTGTCGTGTACGCCCTGCGACTGGGTGAGGCAATTGAGGTGCGAGAGCATCACGCCCTTGGGCTTGCCCGTGGTGCCGCTCGTGTAGATGAGCATCGCCAGGTCGTCCGGGTCGATGCCGTCGATCAACTGGTCGTACAGTTCCGGCTGCTGCGCCTTCTGCTGCGCGCCCATCGCGTCCAGTTCACTCATCGTCAGCACACGGTCGTCGGTCGGCTTGGGGCCCGGCTGCCAGGTGACGATCTTCTCCACCGTCGGCACCTGGTCCAACAACTCGAGCGCCTGCTGCAGACGCTCTTCGCAGTCCACGCAAAGGTACTTCGTCTTGGCATCGTTGAGAATAAAGACAACATTATCGGGCGTCGTGGTCTGATAGACGCCCGACACGTTGGCGCCCACTGCCATCGCGCCCAGGTCGAGCACGGTCCACTCGGGCATCGTGTCGCCCCAGATGGCGATGTTGTCTTTGTGGCGCAGGCCCAGCGCGTAGAAGCCGAGGGCGGCGTGCTCGATCTGCTGGCCGAACTCGCCGTAGGTGGTCCCCTGCCATGCCCCGTCCACCTGCGTTTCGTGCGACAGCGCGTCCGGCGTTAGGCGCACCCGGTGACGGACCATCTCCGGTATTGTTTTAGACTGCAAAATTTCCGGTTCAATCATTACACCATTACCCGTTACGCTGCCGCGCGGACGCCCGGTCAGCCTGGTCGTGGCCGCATTCCTGGAGCGGCCGCTGCCGTTAGCCAACGTTGTCCTAACGTGAGAGGGACCGGATGCTAGCAAAAGGGCGAATACGGCGCAAGCCATGACTTGCGACCACCTTAACGCGACAGACCGCACCGCCGCATGCCTGCCGGCTCCGCTGCGGCCGCACGTGGCGCGCCACCTGCGCTGGGCCACCGAATGCTTCGATGCATCCAGTACAACGTGCCCCTGGCCCAAGCACGCTGGCGCGGTCCCATTTGTATCGAACAACCACTTTGACTGGGGCGTGCTCGCGGCGTGGCTCGGACCGGTGCGCGCCGCCATCGTGGCGGGCCCGGCCAAAGACACCGCCTGCGCTGACGGCGAAGCGCCTCCAGGCGAAGCGGAGCGCACCGCATTCCACAAGGCGGGACTGCGCACGCTCGCGCTCGCCCGGCCCGATACGCCCCTGCGCTATACGCAGGTACCCGATGCGCACCGCTGCATCGACCCACTCGCCGGCCTGGCCACGGTCGTGGTGCGAAGCGACTACGAGGTACTCCGCCATGCCGCAGCGCTGAACGATGCCGGCCACGTGGCCGGTGCCTTCGACCTGCTCGATAGCCCTGCCGCCAGCGAAGGCACCGACCCGCTGACGGCATACCGCGTGACGCTCGAGCGGATGGCCGCGCTCCTGGCGCTGCCCGCGGCAGCCTGGCCGGTGGACCCGGTGCGCCGCGCCTTCTACGGGCAGCAAGATCTTTACCGCATCCAGAACATGCGCCCGGCGTGCGTGCATGCGGCCGGCTGCCAGGCACATCTCTGGCGGCGGGCCGGGCGGCCCGACCTCGGCCTGCGTCTGCTGAACACCGTGCGGCATGAGCACGAAGACCCCTGGCTCGCGCGTGTGGCGCCGCAGGTGGAAAGTGCAGCGGTGCAAATGACCGCCTCGCCAGAGGCACGCCAACCACCGCAATGGCCGGGCCACTTCCGGCCGCGCCTGCTCTGCATCAACCATCCCAATAGCGACTGCGGCTTCGACACGCTGTACTATGGCCTGTGCCAGGTGCTGGGAACGGCGCACGTCGTGGAGTATCCCTATAAGCCCCACCTGCACGGCGCCGCCCTCGACCCCAACGTGCAGCACCCCAACGCCACCCATCATCCCGCACCGGCGCGCAGCCTGCACGAGATAGCAGCCATGCTGGAGGCCGGCGCCTTTGACGTGCTGGTCTTCAGCGATGTGTACCGGCTGACCCCACGTGCGGAAACCCGACGGCTTCTCGACGCCGCCCCGGACGTGCCCATGGTGCTGCTGGATACCCAGGATGAGGGATGGGACAACACGGCCGACCTGCTCGACTGGTGCGGGCGCGCCTCGTATCTGCTGCACTTCAAGCGCGAAATGCTGAACCACGTGCAGTACGCGCCACGCACCCGGCCGCTGCCCTTGGCCTATATGGATTGGCGGGTCCCCGAGGATACCAGCGGCCCGCGCGACGTGGATGTGTTCTGGGCCGGGCACCGCACTTGGGGCCTGCGGCGCGTATACCTCGACGCACTCGAAGAGCGGTTCGGCGGCACCTTTCCCCTGCACGCCGCGCCCGACGCCTACCGCGAAGGCCTGCGGCGCGCGCGCATCGCACTCGACATCTTCGGGCAGGGCTTCGACACCGTGCGGCAATACGAAATCACGGCACACGGCGCATTGCTGCTGAGTGAGCGCAAACCCATCGCACAGCCGCACGGCTTCGTTGACGGCGAACACGCCGTCTTCTTCGACGACCTGCCCGAGCTACTCGGGAAGGTGGACTACTACCGCACCCATCGCGAGGAAGCCGCGGCTATCGCCTGCGCCGGGCGCCAGCACTTCCTCGCCCGCCACACCAGCCGCGCACGCGCCCGGCAATTCCTCGGGTGGCTGGAAGCAGAGATGGAGCAGGGCCGTTAGCCGGAGACTATCGGTTGCTCGCTGCGGGCTACTCGGTGCGCGCTGCGGGCTGAAGACCGGTCGCCGCCCGCCAATCGCCAGTGGCAAACTCGTGCCCCGACCAGGAATCGAACCTGGATCTCCCGCTTAGGAGGCGGCCGTTCTATCCGTTGAACTACCGGGGCACAGTAGCTCGGAAGGATACGCACGCCCCGCGGAACAGACAAGGAACGGGCACTTTCGCGAATGCGGCTTCACACGCTATCGTGCGGGGTGTAAGGAGGGCACGCCATGTCGACACTCACCGTCGTCGCAGAATTGAAGGCCGCGCCGGGCAAGGAACAGCAGTTGCAGGCCCTGCTCGCCACCCTGCTGGAGCCGTCGCGCCAGGACGCGGGTTGCATGCAGTACGACCTGCATGTGGGCACCGACGACCCGGGCTTCTTTCTGTTTTATGAGACCTGGCAATCGAAGGCGCTATGGGAACAGCACATGGAGACGCCCCACCTGCAGGCGTTCAAGGCGCAGATTGAGGGCGTGGTCGATTCGTTCACGCTCCATCTCCTGCACAAGTGCGCATGAGCCGTACAGCAGGTCCCGTGTTCGGGGCGCTGGTGCTCGCGCTGGCGCTCGCGGGCGAGGTACGCGCTGAGGAAGCCGGCGAGTGGCGCGCCTACTTCGGCGACTTGCACCTGCACACCAGCTGGTCGTTCGACGGCTACGCCATGGGCACGCGCACCACACCCGACGACGCCTTCCGCTATGCCAAGGGCGAGGCGATTCCCGGCCGCGACAGCGGCTCGCTGCAGATTGGGCGCCCGCTCGACTTTCTCGCGGTGACCGACCATGCCGAGTACTACGGCGTGCTGCGCAAGATGGAAGACCCCGATTCGCCCGTGGCGCAGCATCCGGAAGCTGAGGCCATCACCAGCGGTGATTCCAAGCAAGCCGAGGATGCACTCGTTCGAATTCTCATGACTGCGCTCATGCGCGGCGGTGGCACGCTCGCGCCCGACCCGCTGCTCAACGATGCGGGCGTGCGCGGCGAAGCCTGGCGGGAAACCATTGCCGCGGTGAACCGGCACTACGCGCCCGGCACCTTCCGCGGTCGCCGCTGGGCCACCCGCTTCG
>CAYMLC010000280.1:0-5308 GCA_964390765.1 uncultured Nitrospirales bacterium | reverse complement strand
ATGTACACGCGGCGGTGGGCCAGCAGGAAACCATCGCCTCGCCCATGGACGACATGCAGCGGCTCGAGACGCTGCTCGACATTGCGGAGGCTTCGCCGCGCGTCGAGGTGATGGTCTCGGGCGTGCGTGGCGGCGTGGCGCGTGGCGGCCTGTTTCTCGGCGGCAACGACTTTCAGATGGATGCGGCCGGCCAGACCCGTACGGTGCAGGCGCTGGTGGCGAGTACGGCGGCCAATGCGCCGCTGACGTTTACGGTGGTGCCGGGTGGCATGGGCGAGCGTATGGCGCTGGACCGCGACGCGGACGGCGCGTTCGACTATGACGAGTGGCTGGCGGGTACGAACCCGGCCGATGGTATGTCGTCACCCAACATGGGCGAGGGCGAAGGTGATGGGATGCCTGAAGGTGAGGGGGCCAGTGAGGGTGAAGGTGAGGGCCTGCTCGAAGGCGAGGGGACTGTCGAGGGTGAGGGCCTCTTTGAAGGCGAGGGGACTGTCGAGGGTGAAGGCCTCTTCGAAGGCGAGGGGACTGTCGAGGGTGAAGGCCTCTTTGAAGGCGAGGGGACGGTCGAGGGTGAGGGCCTCTTTGAAGGCGAAGGTGCGCCTGAGGGCGAAGGTACACCTGAAGGCGAAGGAGAGGGCGACGCGTCAGAGGTTGACCTGGAGGTCGTGGCCGATACCCCCCGGCTGCGCACGGTGCCCCCCGGCAGCGACGTCGTGTTCAGCGTCGACATTGAAGCGGGCGACCCGCCCTTCAGCTATCAATGGTTTGCCACCACACCGGCGAAGGCCGCCCGCGCGCTGCCCGGCGCAACGCGCGACACGCTCGTGCTCGACGATGTGACGCGCGACGACGAAGCCGCCTACTTCTGCCGCGTGGTCGATGGGGTTGGCGACGTGGATGAATCGCCTTTCTTCAGCCTGACGGTAGTGGTCGATGTGCCGCTGCTGGGTCCCTTTGGGCTGGCGGTGCTGACGGCTGTGCTGGCGGGGAGTTTGGCCATGTGGCGCAGCCGCCGCCGTGCCTCTGGCACCCGGTAGTCTTGCCCCGTCTGGACAGGTGGACTGTACCGGCTTCATACTGCGGAGCAACCACAGCGGGGAGCCGTCAGCATGGACGAGTGGTACATCAGCCGCGAGGGTGATTCGCAGGGTCCATACAGGCGAGAAGAAGTTGCGCGTATGTTGCAGCAGGGGCAACTGCTGCCGCAGGACTTTGTGTGGGCGCCGGGGCTGGAGGATTGGTCACGCGCTGCCCAGCATTTCGGTGCGCCGACATCGGCGCCGCCGGTACCGCATGAACCGTTTCCACAGCGTGTTCAGCCACGTACAACGGACAGCAATGCCATCGCCAGCCTGGTATTGGGCCTGGTCGGGCTCTGCGCTTTTCAGTTGCTGGGTCCCGCGGCCATCTGGTTCGGCATGCGCGCGCGGCGCGAGATAGCCGCTTCGGGTGGTACGCAGGATGGAGAAGGCATGGCCACCGTCGGCATGGTGACCGGCATCCTCGCCACGGTTATGCTTGCCTTCGCCTTCCTGTTTTACCTCATCTTTCTGATACTGATAAGCACGCCCGGTGTGCTGCCTGAACCATGAGCGCGTGGGCCATCGCGGGTATGCCCGTGGCATGGATATGGCCCGCTCCAGAATGTACGATGCCGGGGCTCAACCATTCACAGGAGGAATGAGCCATGCGTATCTGGAAGAAACTGGTTTTTGTGGTTGCGCTGATGCTGGTGGCGGGTTCGGTGTTTGCCGGCTGCAATACGCTGCGCGGCACGACGGAAGGTGTCGGACGCGACATTGAAGAGACGGGTGAAGCCGTCCAGAATATCGCCAACTGAGACTGCGGCCGGTGCGCCTGCGGGCGGCGGCTTATTCACGAGGCACCCGCTGCATAGTGCCTGTGCCGGGGCTGGCTGAACGGCCCCAGTACCTTTTTGCCATCCGCCGTGTTTACACGCATCAGGAGGGTCTATGGCCCAGCAGACCGCTAACCCTGCCACCGACGCGCCACTGAGCGTGGTGGTGATCGGTGCCTCGGGCGACCTGGCGATGCGCAAGATCTATCCCGCCCTGTTTGCGCTGTACTGCCAGAAGCTGGTGCCCGAGGCGTTTCACGTGGTGGGCTTTGCGCGCTCGGACCTGAGCAACGCCGACTTTCGCGAACGGGTAGGCCAGAACCTGACCTGCCGCTATACGCCCGAGAAAGACTGTGACCAGAAGATGCAGGAGTTTCTCGAGCGGTGCACCTATGTCTCGGGCAGCTACGACGACCCCGCCAGCTATCAGCAGTTGAACGCGGCCCTGGCCGAGGTGGGGCAGAACGGCACCGACAACCGCATGTTCTATCTATCGATACCGCCGTTTCTATTCGAGACCGTGGCGCAGACACTGGCGGAGGCGGGCCAGATTGAGCGCGGCCACGATGGCTGGACGCGGGTGGTGATCGAGAAGCCGTTTGGCCATGACCGCGCCTCGTCGGACGCCTTGACCGCGCGCCTGCGCCAGGTCTTTCGTGAAGACCAGACCTATCGCATCGACCACTATCTGGGCAAAGAGGTCATCCAGAACCTCATGATCCTGCGCTTTGCCAACCTGATCTTCGACCCCATCTGGAATTCGCGCTACGTGGAGAGCGTGCGCATCACGTGGAGCGAGACGCTGGGGCTCGAGGGGCGTGCGGGCTACTTCGACGAGTACGGCATTATCCGCGACGTGATGCAGAACCACCTGCTGCAGATACTGGCGCTGGTGGCGATGGAGGCACCGGTGGGCCGCCAGGCGAACCACATCCGCAACGAGAAGGTGAAGGTGCTGCAGGCGATTGCGCCGGTATCGCTCGATGACCTGGTGGTGGGCCAATACACGGCGAAGGACGATGGCAGGCGCAAGGGGTACCTGGAAGAAGACGGTGTGCCCATGGACAGCATCACGCCGACCTTTGCGGCGGCGGCGCTGCACGTGCGCAATCGCCGTTGGGATGGTGTGCCCTTTCTCGTGCGTGCCGGCAAGGCGCTCAATGCGACACAGACGGAAATCCGCGTGCGCTTCCGCCGGGTGCCGGGCAACATCTATACCGATTCCGCGGGGCATCTGGCGAACAACGAATTCGTGATTCGCGTGCAGCCCAACGCCTCCTTGTCGTTGCGCTCCGTGAACAAGGTGCCCGGCCTGAAGCTCGCACTCGACGACACGACGCTCGACTTGCAGTATGCGTCGACCTACAACGCCGTGATTCCCGAGGCGTACGAGAGCCTGATTCTGGACGTTATCCGTGGCGACCGCAGCCTGTTCATTCGCGACGACGAGTTGGAGGCGGCGTGGGATATCTTCACGCCCGCGCTCCACGAGTTGGACGAGAAGAACGTGACGCCGCGGCGTTATGCTTTCGGCAGTTCGGGACCGGAAGCCGCCACGCAACTGGCCGCCCGCTATGGCGTAGCCTGGTAAGGATCGATGAGGCCGACCATTCGCCACCATACCTTCGACACGCGCGACGCGCTGGACGATGCGCTGTACGCCTTGATCGAAAAAGAGTTGAGTCTGCACCTGGCGCGGCCGCACGCGGTGATGCTATCGGGCGGCAGCACGCCGGTGCCGGTGTATGAGCGCATTGCGCAGCAGCCGTTCAGCATTGCGCCCACGGCGTGTGTGACCTACAGCGACGACCGCCATGTGCCGCCCGATTCGCCCGACAGCAACTACGGCGTCACGCAGCCGATGCTGAAGGCGCTGGGCCTGCCCGACGAACGCGTGCTGCGCGTGGAGACGGAGCATCCGCTGGACGAAGCGGCCGAAGCCTTTCACAATCGGCTGGCCGACTTCATGCTCGCGGGCGGGCGTATCACGCTGGCCTTGCTGGGGCTCGGCAGCGATGGCCACACGTGCAGCCTGTTTACGACCGAGGACCTTGACCGGGGTGCCGGCCGCTATGCGGTGGCGGTGCCGCGGCCGCAGCCGCCCAACCGGGTGAGCGTGACGCCGAACACGCTGGTGCACTGCGAGCGCGTCGTCTTCGTGGTGAGCGGCGAAGACAAGGCGGCTGTGGCGCGCCAGTTTCTCGAAACGCCGGAGCGCCTGGTTGCTGGCCAGGCCGTGGCCGGCCGCGAGGAAGTGGAGCTCTGGCAGGTCTGAGCGCGCTCAGGTAAAGAGGTCGGCCAGGAACATCAGCGACTCCGACGTGAAGATCGTGATGACGTTGATGAGCAGCGTAAGCGGCAGCACCAGGATTTGCAGTATCTCGAGGATGACGTTGGTCATGAGGTAATCCTTCTTGTGGCCCGCGCGTATGCTAAGCTGCTGGGCCACGGGCTGCAAGCCAGCACGCAGCCTCCCTTGTTTCCCAGGCGGAAGGAGTATCTCGCATGGCCTTGAAAGTGGGCGGTGTTATCACCGCCATGCTCACCCCCTTTACCCGCGGCGGCCGCACGGTCGATTACGAGAAAGTGGGCCCGCTCGCGCAGAGTCTGCTGAAGCGCGGCAGCAGCGGCCTGTTCTTGTGCGGCTCGACGGGCGAGGGGCAACTCTTGAACGTGAACGAGCGCAAGGCCTTGCTCGAAGAGGTGATTGCGGCGGTGGGGAAGAAGGCGACCGTTATCGCGCACACCGGTGCCATGGACACCTTGACGGCGCAGGCCCTGACCGACCATGCCGCAGCTGTGGGCGCCCACGCTGCGGCGGCCGTGGCACCGTCCTTTTACCGCTACGACGAGGCGGCACTGGTCGCGCACTATCGCGCCATCTGCAAGGCGGCGCCCGGCTTCCCCGTGATGCTCTACAACATCCCGCACTTTGTGGGGTACCCGTTGCCGCCCGAACTGTCGGTGCGCATTGCAGAGTCGGTCGAGGGCATTGTCGGCATCAAGGACAGCGCGGGCGACCTGTCGCTGCTCACCCAACTGGTCAACATCGCGCCGAAGGGCTTCATAGTTATCAACGGCTGCGACAACTATGGCTATCAGGCCTTTGCCACAGGCGTCGACGCGGCGGTGTCGGGCACGGCGAACGTGACCATCGAGACCTACGCGGCGGTGGCGCGCCACGTCAGCAATGACGAGCACAAAAAGGCGCGCCAGCAGCAGTTGAAACTGGAGGCGGCGTGCCGGGTGATGAAGTATGGCGGCCTGTTTTCGGCGTACAAGGAAAGCATGCGCATGATGGGGCTGGCCGACCCGGGCTATGTGCGTCCGCCCCAGCGCGAACTGACGGCGGAGGAGCGAGCGGCGGTCGATGCCGCCGTGGACAAGGACCTGGTTGAAATTTTAAAAATGTCTCTCCTCGCGGAGAAGACCGGCACGGCGGAGCTC
>CAYMLC010000279.1:0-5316 GCA_964390765.1 uncultured Nitrospirales bacterium | reverse complement strand
ATCTTGCGAGGTCGCTCTCATACACACAGTCTATCAACGTATGTATGCAAAGTTACAACGCTCTAGCCAACGACTACGCGAAATTTCCGCCGGCGTTCATCATGCTCGACCTGTTCGCAGACGGGCGCACGGAACACCGCACGGTATTCTTCGAGCAGACCTAGCCGTAGGAGCCGCGGCCCAGAGGATTACCGGCCCACAGCACAGCGTCTGATAATACTTATTATGTGCGATGCGCATGCGGGGCCAGAACGCTCTGCTACGCAGACCCATAGCGCCACGCCCTTGTCCGGCAGGCGCAAGACGTAACCCTGCCCGCCTGGCCCCGGTACGTCTCGCTGAACGTGCCGTCAGAGCTCGCGCACCGGTCGCGTGGTTGGCGGTTGTCGTGGCCGCGCTACTTCGCGACCGTCAACCCGCCCGGACGCAGCATCTACGCAGCAGCGACCAACCCCTTACGCTTACGCCACCTGGGTGCCCGCTGCACCTCGAGCGAAATACGCGTCACGTATGCACCTTACTTAATAAGTCTAGTTTTTTGCACAACCTATTCTCAAAATATGGTTTACATACTTCGTCAGTTAGATATATTTTGTGCCGATGACCAGATTTTCAGTAGTTCTCGGAGAAGGATAATCAGAAGGCGCTCAGGCGGGCAGGTGTTCGAGTGTGACCTGGTCGGCCAGTTCGTCGACGCGCTTGCGGGTAAAGCGGCAGAGGTCCAGTTGCTCGGCGTTGGCGGCGCCCGCCGCGGCGCCCAGGCGTGCCATGGCCTCCTGACTCCAGCCCTCCGCCAGTCCCATCGCCCACACCGCCAGCACGGCGTCACCCGAGCCAACCGGGTTCACGGCCGCAACTGGTGGCGCCGATACGCGGACCAGCATTGAACCGTGTGCATAGCAGTAGCCCCGGTGGCCAAGCGTCAGTATCGCGCCGACTTTCGAGTACTTGTGCAGTGGTATAACCGCTTGCGCTGCTTCTGTGTTGGTTTGTATAGACATGTCGAGGTGCGCGCCGATTTCAGCTTCGTTGCCCTTTACCAGGTCGGGCCGCGCCGCCAGCCCTTCGGCTAGGGGTGCGCCGTAGCTGTCGAGCAGCACCGGAACCCGGGCGGAGTGCGCCAGCCGGATGCAGTCGGCGTAAATGCGGTTCAGGTTGGGGTCGGGCACACTACCGCTCAGGGTCAGTGCACGGGCTTGCTGCAGTTCCCGCTCGACCGTCGCCAGCAGCGCCAGCCGCTCCTCCTCGCGCACGGCGGGTCCGGGTTCGAAGAAGGCCGTTTGCCGCCCGTGGTCTTCGCGCACGGTGGTGATGGTACGGGTCAGGCCTTCCGTCCAGACCGGGGCCACCTCTACCCCATCCTTCTGGCGCAGCGTCGCCACCACCTGCTCGCCGGTAGCCCCGCCGACGAGTACGATGGCGCGGGCTGCGCCGCCCAGACACTGCACCGCACGCGCCACGTTGCAGCCCTTGCCCCCGGCCGCCACGGTATAGTCCGCGGCGCGGTGCTCTTCGCCCGGTTGCAGCCGCGCGACGAAGACGGTCTTCTCGAAGGCTGGATTGGGCGTGACCGTCAGAATCATTGTCGCGCGGTTATCGGCGCGCGCTAGGCGGCGTCGCCCATATCGATGCGCGCCAGCGCGGCACCGGCCGCCCCCAGCACGCCCGCGTCTGGCCCCAGGGCGGTGGCGAGTATTTCGCAGCGGCGTCCGGGTACGGCGAAGGTATTCGCGGCGACCACCTCGCGCAGCGGCTGCAACAACACGTCGCCCGCCTCCACCATCCCGCCGGCGAGCACCACCTTCTCGGGGTTCTGGTAATGGACGATGCTGGCGATGCCGAGGCCGAGCCAGGTGGCGGTCTCGCGAAACACCCACTCGGCCAACTCGTCGCCCTGCATGGCCGCTTCGAAGATCATCCTGCCGGTCAACTGGTCCGTATCGCCGCCGCAGCGGTCGATGAGCACGGACATCTTGTGCGTGGCCAATCCTTCGCGCGCGGTCTGTACCATACCGGTCACCGAGGCGTAGGCTTCCAGCACACCCCGCGCCGGACTGTTCGACGCACGGCCATTGCGCTGTACCACGATATGCCCCAACTCGCCGGCGGTGCCGTCGGGTCCGCGCAGCAGTTCACCATTGATAATGAGTCCCCCGCCCACCCCAGTGCCCAGGGTCAGCATGGCCATGTTCTCGCAACCCTGGCCCGCGCCCATCCAGAATTCGCCATAGCACGCCGCGTTGGCATCGTTTTCGACGAAGCACGGCACCCCCAGCCGGTCGTGCATGGCCTGGGCCAGCGGCACATCTTTCCAGCCGGGCAGATTGGGCGGGCTGTAGACCACGCCGGTGCGCCAGTTCATGGGACCCGGCGCCCCCACGCCCGCCACCAGCACCTCGCCCGGGGTCACGCCGGCCTGCTCGAGCAGTGCGCGCGCGCTGGACGCCATGGTGTCCATCACCGCATCGGGCCCATCCGCCGCCCGGGTCGGGCGCAATTCCTTCGCGATGACCGTGCGCTCGCGCGAGACGAGCGCCGTCTTCACGTTGGTGCCGCCCAGGTCGATACCGAGAACGATGTCCGCCATCGTACGCCTTTTCCTTCCTGGCGCGGGCTAACGTTGTTCCGCGCCGGCTTCCGCTTCGATATAGGTCTGTGCCGCGCGCATGCGCGCCAGGCAGGTATCGCGCCCCAAGAGCGCCGCCAGCTCGAACAGGCCGGGGCCCACACTCTTGCCGGTCAGTGCCAGACGTGTGGGGTGCACGAACTTGCCCAGCCCCTCCCCCGTCGCTTCGCTCAATGCCTGATAGGCCGCCTGAAGCGTGGGCGCGTCGAAGGGGTCGGCCTCCTCCATCGTCGCGGTCATGCGTTGCATGCGCGCCAGCGCACCCTCTTGCCGCCACTGCTTGCGCACGGCCTTCTCTTCGTAGCTGCCGACTTCCTGAAAGAAAAAATCGGTGTACTCGACGATCTGGTTCAGCGTCGACAACTTCTCCTGACAGATGCCGGCCATCTCGGTCAGCCAGGGCTCGGGCTTCTCCCGCACGGGAAAGCCCGCCCGCTCGAGAATCGGCACCACGCGGTCGCGCAGCACCGCCACGGGCAGCCGCCGGATGTGCTGCCCGTTGAGCCAGTCCAGCCGCTTGCGGTCGAAGCGCGCCGCCGACTTGCCCCAGCGCTTGGCTTCGAAGGCGGCGATCAGCTCCTCGCGCGAGAACAACTCGCGTCCTTCCTCGGCGGGGGTCCAGCCCAGCAACGCAACGTAATTGATCAGCGCCTCGGGCAGATAGCCGTCTTCTCGCCAGTCCAGCACATTGGCGCCGTGCAGGCGCTTGCTGTATTTCTTGCCCGCCTCGTCCAGCACCAGCGGCAGGTGCGCGAATACCGGCACGGGATAGCCCAGCGCCTCGAACAGCATCACATGGCGCACGGCATTGGTCAGATGGTCGTCGCCGCGGATGACGTGCGTAATGCCCATGGTCGCGTCGTCGACCACTACCGCCAGGTGAAAGATGGGGTCGCCGTTGGGCTTCAGGATGACGAAGTCGTCGAACTCGCGGTTCTTGGTCACCACGTCGCCCTGCACAATATCGTGCACCACCGTCTCGCCGGGCTCCACGCGCAGCCGCACCACGTAGGGCGCGTCGCCCATCGCGTCGACCTGCTCGGGCGTGGCATCGCGCCACGTGCCGTCGTAGCGCGGCGGGCGGCCTTCGGCCTTCGCCCGCTCGCGCATGCCCTCCAGCTCTTCCTTCGTGCAGAAGCACTTGTAGGCGCGGCCGCGCTCGAGCAACTGCTGCGCAGCTTCGACATGGAGGTGGCGCCGCTCGCTCTGGCGGTAGGGCCCCCGGTCGCCACAGGCCGGTGCGTCGCCGAAGGCGGGCCCCTCGTCCCAATCGATGCCCAGCCAGAGGAAGCCTTCGAGCATCGCCTGGACAAAGGCGTCGTCGCTGCGCTCGGCGTCGGTGTCTTCGAGCCGCAAAATGAAGCGGCCACCGTGCTTGCGCGCGTACAGCCAATTGAATAAGGCCATCTTGGCCGTGCCGATGTGCAGGAAACCCGACGGCGACGGCGCAATACGGCACCGGATGTCAGACATAGATAGCGCCCCAAGGTTCAGCCAGCGCGTAGCTTAGCACGGGTCGCGCGGGGCCTGCATCCGCCGCGCTTTCCTTCGTTGGCGTAGGTTTGTCGCTGTGCGCTATACTTCCCTTCTGGGCACACGGGTATTCCTCCACCCTCCGGCGGGCACCGGGCCGCATCCGGGGGGTTACCCGCACGACAGGCGTTGCAGGCGTTATGGGCCAGCTTGACAACACCTTCACACATTTCCTACGCTTACGTAGGCTGCAAGGGTAAACAACGGGGCAATGAACCGAGAAACCGCGCATTCTGATATGACTACTGCTACACGCCCGAAGGTTAAGGGAGAAATCGCGGAACTCGAGTTGCTGCTCGAGATTGGCCAACTGCTCGACCGCAGCATGGACCTGCGCGAGGAGATTGCCCCTGTGCTGCGCGCGATTGCCGGGCAGACCGGCATGCTGCGCGGCACGATTACACTCATGAACCGCGAAACGGGCGAGCTCTTTATCGAGGCCGCGCACGGCCTGAGCGGGGAAGAGCTGGACCGTGGCCGCTATAAGGCAGGCGAGGGTGTGGTGGGCAAGGTGGTGCAGACGGGCCGGGCCATGGTCATCCCGCGGATCAGTGAAGAGCCGCTGTTCCTGAACCGCACCGGCGCGCGGGCGGAGGTGGAAAAAGAGGACATTTCGTTTATTTGTGTACCCATCAAGCTTGGCAACGAGATTGTGGGCGCGTTGAGTGCCGACCGCCTGTTCGGCGACGAGTACGAACTGGACGAAGACTTGCGCCTCATGCAGATCATTGCGAGCATGATCGCACAGGCGGTGCGCCTGCGGCAGGAGGCCATGGAGGAGCGCAACCGTCTGATTGAAGAGAACAACCGGCTGCAGAACGAGTTGCGTTCGCGCTTCCGCCCGGCCAACATGATCGGCCGCTCGAGCGCGATGCAGGGCGTATTCGACCAGGTGGGCCAGGTGGCCAAGAGCGACGCCACGGTTCTCATTCGCGGCGAGAGTGGTGTGGGCAAAGAACTGGTGGCCCACGCGATTCATTATAATAGCCTGCGTGCTTCGAAACCCTTTGTGCGGGTGAACTGCGCGGCGCTGCCCGAGACGGTTATCGAGAGCGAGTTGTTCGGCCACGAGCGCGGCGCCTTCACCGGCGCGCTGCAGCAGCGCAAGGGCCGCTTTGAACTGGCGCACGGCGGCACGATCTTCCTCGATGAAATCG
>CAYMLC010000278.1:0-5373 GCA_964390765.1 uncultured Nitrospirales bacterium | reverse complement strand
AGGAAACCGAAGTCCGCCACGGCGTCCACCTGCATCTCGATGTCGACGGTGGTTCCCGGCACGTACTCCGCCACGTCGAAGCTCATCGTCGAGCCCTGGATGCTCTTTTCACCGTCGTCGGCGCGCAAGTCCTTGTCGCCGAGAGTCGCCGGATCGGCCTTCTCCACCCGCCAGATCAGCATCGAGCCCTCGTCGCCGACATTGGCGACGCCATGGGCACGCACGACGTCGTGATTCAGGGTACGCCCCTGGGCATGGCGCCCGAGCGCACCGAAGAGAGTCCCGTGCCCGCCGGCCTCTGGCGTGCCGAGCAGGTCGCCTTCGACATGGTCTATACCCCGCGCGAGACGCGGCTCTTGCGCGAGGCCGCAGCCGCCGGCTGTACCACGCTGCCCGGACTCGACATGCTACTGTACCAGGCCACCCTGCAATTCGAGGCGTGGACCGGCGTGACGGCGCCGGTCCCGGTCATGCGCGAAGCGCTCGAAGCAGGCCTTGCCGCACGCGACGCCTGAGTCCCCCCATTGCCCGGCCTGATCCACCGTGCTACACTTTCTTGGCGATTGCTGGGCCATAGCACACACGTATTCTCGAAGGGCCACGGATGGAGCTGACAAAGTTTATAGAATCCGAGTGTATCGTCGCCGAACTCCCGAGTTCCTCGAAAGGCGAGATTCTTAAAGAATTGACCCACAAGCTGTTCGACACGCGCAAGGTCGAAGGCGTGGGTCCCGCGCTCGACCAGATCCTCGCGCGCGAAGGCACGGAAAGTACCGGCATCGGCAATGGCATCGCCGTGCCACATGCGCGCGTGTCCGGTCTCAAGACGCTGATGTGCGCCGTCGGCCGCAACAAGAAGGGCATCGACTTCGCCGCCGTCGACAAGCAGCCCGTACACATGGTCTTCCTGATCTGCTATCCCCCCACGCAGCAGACCACGTACCTCAACTTCGTGGCGACGATCGCCAAGCTGCTGCGCGACGAAGAAAGCATGCGGCAACTGCTGGCCGCCAGCGATGCCGCCGACATTCACAAGACGCTCGAGGGTATCGCGGCGCCCTATGCCGAACCCGAGCAGCACTACCAGGCGCTGCAGGGCGACAATGAAATCGGCCAGACGCGCGATGCCCACGCCGACCTGATGCTGCTGGCCCGCCTGCAACTGTGCAACGAGATGCTCGCCACCGCCAAGTCAGGCAAGAAGCAGATCAAGGATCGCATCGATTCCATCCGCGCCCTCATCGACCCGCGCATCCTCCGGCAGTTCGACAAGCTGTCGCGCAGCCGCGCCCCTGCCCTGGTGCCCGTCGAAGGCGACACGTGCCAGGGCTGCTTCATGCGGCTGCCCTCGCAGTTCGTACAGAAGGTGCGCCAGGACCACGACAACGTACACATGTGCACCAACTGCAGCCGGCTCATCTATATCGTCTAGGCGGCCCCCGCGCCCAACGCAGGAGTAAACTGCATGCTGAATCCCGCCCAGGTTCGCGAACTGCAAGACAAAGTCGAACTGTTCAACGGCCTCAGCGCGGATGATATCGCCAAGATATTCTCGCGCGGCATGACCATGCGCGTCAGTCAGGGCGAGACGGTCTTCTACAAGGGCACCGTCGGCAGTCAGATGTACATCGTGCTCGGTGGCCTGCTCGGCGTTGTCGACAACGACAAGGTCCTCGCCAAGCTGCGCACCGGCGACATGTTCGGCGAGATGGCGCTCGTCACCCAGGAACCGCGCAGCGCCACCGTACAAGCCATCGAAGACAGCCACCTCTTCGTCCTCAGCGAAACCACCTTCCAGAAGCTGCTGACCAAGCGCGTCGCCATCCGCATCCTGCTCAACATCGTGCGCACCCAAAGCCGCCGCCTGCGCGAGGTGAACGCCAAACTCAGCGGATGAGCCGCGGGCATCATGCCCGGGCGGGGTGGTGAAGACACGCCTCCCCTGGACTTCTCCCGCAGTAGAGCGGGCCACTATTGGATGATGGTGCGGGCGGGCTGCCGGGGGGTCAGCGCGTCGAGGCGATCACGCAGCGGTTGCACCTGCTCTTCAGTAGCGCCGCGTTCGGCGGCCGCGGCGAGATGGCTGCGCGCCGCCTGCCGCTGTTCGGCGTCGAGCGCGAGTTCGGCCAACTGTAGCCAGGGTTCGGGCGATTCCGGCAGGTCTTCGGTCGCCTGTTGCAGATAACTTTGCTGGCGCGACACGTTGCCCACCTCGCCGGCCAACTCAGCCAGCAGCAGAACCGCGGGGGTGTCACTCGCCGCCGCGGTTAGGTAGGGCCCGGCATAGGTCTCGGCCGCATCCCAACGGCCGGCGCCTGCCACGCGCTGCAAGAGCCGCCGCCACGCGCCGGCGTCGCCCCGTGCGCCATATTCGGCGATGAAGCCCTGAGGATTGCCCAGCACCGCGCGCAACACGCCCATCAGTTGCCACGCGTCGGCGTTGTCCGGCTCGCGGCGCAAGAGCCCGGCCACCAGGTAATACGCCTGCAGCGGCCGGTTGGATGCCACACTCGCCTCGGCCTGCAGCAGCAGCGCCGCCGTGCTGGTGGGGTCTTCCTGTAGTTGTTGCTGTGCGCGCCGCCGGGCCTCCTGCACACCCGCCACCGACGCCCGCAACTGCATAATCTGGGGCGGAACCTGCGCCTCTTCCCCCTCGCCAGCCACCACGGGCGCCAGGGCCTGCTCGGCCTCGCCCAGGCGCAAGAGCGCCCCTGCATACAGCGGCTGCACATCCAGCGGCAATTCGCCCTGCTGCGCCGCCGCGGCAAAATAGTCCGCCGCCCGCCTGGCCGCCTCGGCGCTGTCGGTCTGCGCGTGCAGCGCACCCAGCAGCACTTGCGCGTCGCGCGCAGTGGGCCGCCGCCGCAGCGCATCCTCCAGATACGCCCGGGCCGCGGGCAGTTCGCCCAACCGGTACCAGCTGCGCCCCGCGCCCAGCAGCGCTTCGGCATTGGACGGCAGCCGCGCCAGGGTGTCTTCCCAGTGTTGGGCCGCCTGCAACAGTTGCTGCTGGCGCGTGTCGGTGTCGGGGGCGGTCTGGGCGGCTTGCTCGGCCAGGCGCGCCAATTCACGATGCGGCCGTGCGGCAGCAGGCATGGCCCCGGCGGCTTCGGCCCAGAGCGCGGGCGGCTCGGCCCAGGTTACCGTGCGCTGAAAAGTCACATAGGCCAGTGGAAGCAGCAGCACCCCCGCCAGCGCGCCGGCAGCCAGTTGCACCGGCGCGGGGCGCAGCAATGCAAACACGCCCAACAACAACAGCGGTGGCCACACGGCCACCAGATAGGCGTGGCGCAGGCGCAGCACTTCATCGGCCGGCAGCAGACACGGCAAGACCAGCAGCACGAGTGCCACACCGCCCAGCCCCACGGCCATGGGCTGGCGCAACACGGCCAGTAGCACCGCGCCCCCCAGCGCGCCGGCCAGCAGCGCCGCACCCAAGACGCCGCCTTCGCTGGCCAGTGGCGGCGACACCGGCAACAACGCGGCCGGCCAGAACCACGCGCCCAGGTGGTGCGCCGCAGCGTGGGCCTGCGCGGCCACCACGCCCGCCCAGCCATGCACCGTGCCCGCCTCGCCCAGTGGCTGCGCCGCAACGAAATGCACCAGCAGCGCCGCGGCCGCGACCCCGCACACGCCGGCGGCATCGCGCGCCCCGGGCTGGTCGCGTTTCGCGCCAACGGCCAGCAGCGCCACGAGCGGCGCCACCACCGCGGCATAGTCGGCGGCGTAGGCGGTGGCAAACGCGATGAACGCGAGCAGCAGCCCGGTGGCGCGCGGACCCGCGGCCTCGGCACGCAGCGCGCCCAGCACGGCGTAGAGCCCGGCCAGACTGAGCAGCCCCGCCAAGACCGGGCCGCGCCCCTGCGTCGTCAATACCGACTCGCTCGCGATGGGGTGTATGGCCAGGGCCAGCCCACCCGCCACCAGATAGCCGACGGCCAGTTCCGCGCCGAACAAGCGCCGCGCGCACAGCAGCAGCAGCACACTCGCCGCGAGGTGCAACAAGAGATTCAGACTCGTGACCACCGCCGCCGCATCGAGCCCCAGCCCCGCCTGTACGCGCAGGGTCGCCACGCCCAGCGGCATCCAGGGCGCCTGCGCCGTGGCTTCCCGGTAATCGACCGTGCCGCCGTCTGCGGCAAACAGGATACCCGCCGCATCGCTGTAGAGCGGCACAGCACGCGCGCCGCCGTACAACAGAAAGCCCGCCACCACCACCAGAAACGCCGCCACGATCAGCAGGCCGCGATCGAGGCCGGGCGCGTCAGCCGCAGCGGATTCCTGGGGGATGGGATTTGGCGCGTCTACGTCCTGCTCGCTCATGCGTTTCCCATTTGTCGTGGGGACCCAGCCGGTCGACGCGGGATTATAGGAGCCATGGCGCGGGCGCTCAATCGCCGCGCTCGTCCTCGGGCGGGTTCGCATCGGCCGGCACATCGGTTTCGGCATGCGCTGGTTCGGCGTCCAGCGTCTCGATTTCCGGCGTGGCGGCTTCGTACCGGGTGGTCTCGGGCAGGTCGAAGTCGGGCGTAGCCGCGCCGGGCCGGCCCGGCCAGAAGCGCAGCAGCACCAGCGCAAACGAGCCCGCCACAAACAGGGCCAGCCCCAGCCACTGCACGGGGCCGCCCGCCGTTCGCTCGACCTGGAACAGCGCGCTGTTGGCCGCATCGGGGTTGGGCGGCCCCAGGCTGAAGCGCCAGAACCCCTCGCGAAAGCTGCCACCCGGCGCCAGCGCGACCGTGCGCACCGGCTCGCCATTGCGCAGCACGCTCACTTCATATGCCGCCTCGGGCGGCACCGGCATCCGGCGATAGCGCACATACGTACCCGCCAGCTGCTGGCCCTCGCCCTCGCGCAGCGTGGCCACCACCGCGCCGTCTTGCCGCAACACCAACTCGCGCACGGCCACGCCACTGCTCAGACGCAGACCCGCGCTCATCGCCTGGTCGATCCGCACCTCATAGGGCACCCCCGTGGGGCGCCATTGCTCGGTCTCGGCCAGCTGCAGTGCACCCGCAGGCTGGCCCGCCTGCAGCGCGACCACGCGCACCGCGCCGTCTCGCCACCCCTGAAACAGCAGCACCGTCTCCAGGGCGCGCGGACTCTCGTACAAGATGCGCGCCTCGGGCTCTCCCGCATTCGCCACGGCCCACACATCGTTCTGCGCATCGCCATATTGCAGGCGTACCTGCACCGCCGGACGCGGCCCATCGGCCGTTGCGTAATCCAATGCATGCGCCAGCAAGGTCACCTCCGTCGGCCCCGCCAGCGTGATGCCCGTGCCCGGCGTGAAGCTGTTGAACCAGTGCATGCGCCGCCCCTCGCGCACCCCCCAGCGCCCCTGCAAAACCGCATCCGCCGTCACCTCGTGCT
>CAYMLC010000277.1:0-5424 GCA_964390765.1 uncultured Nitrospirales bacterium | reverse complement strand
GCAGCGCGGCCTGAATCGCTTCCGCGCCGTCGGCTGCGAGCGCCAAGAGCAGCGCATAGTCCTCGCCGCCGCCGAGCGCCAGCGCCGCCGCATCCCGCTCGAGCCGTGCCGCGGTCTCGTGCAGCGTTTCATCGTGCGGCAAGTACCCCGCGTCGAGCGTGATGGCCAAGCCGCTCGCGCGCGCCACGTGCCCGGCGTCCTGCACCACGCCATCGCTCACGTCGATCGCCGCGTGCACCGCGGGCTCGCCCGCGAGCCATTGCGCCGCGGTGTAGGGCGGGTGCGGTGTGCGCTGGGCCGCGATGCACACCCGTGCGTCGAGCCCCCGTTCGAGCGCGCCCGGGCCAGCCCGTCACCGCAACAACGTCACCCGCTTGTGCGCCGCAGCGATAGAGCACACGGCCGGTGCGCGCTTCACCCATCACGTGCACGTCGAGCATCACGCCACCGGGCGAACCGGTCGTGTCGCCGCCCATGACTACCGCGCCCGCTTCGGCCGCCGCCGCGCGCACGCCGGCGAACAAGGCCTCGAGCCACGCCACTTCGGTGTCTTTCGGGCAGGCCAGCGACAGCGTGAGAAAGCGCGGTGCCGCGCCCATGGCGGCGATATCGCTCAGCGCGCTGGCCGCTGCCTTGAAGCCTATCTGCTCGGCGCTGGCCGTGGCGCGGCGAAAGTGCACGTCCTCGATGCTGGCGTCGCACGAGACCACCCACAGCGCCTCACCCAGCCGCAGCACCGCCGCGTCGTCGCCCACCCCCAGCACCAGTTGCGGGTCGCCCGGCAGCCCCGCGGTCAGCCGGTCGATCAGCGCGAATTCGCCGAGATCACGCACGGTCTGTGGCGCTGTCATGACCAGGCCGGCGAATCGCTGTCGCCCTCGAGCTGGCGCCAGGCCTCCGGCACACAGTCCAGCACATCGCCGGCCATCAGCCCGCGCATGCTGCGCTGCGCGGCGGCCAGGTCGCCCGCCAGCCCGTGGATATAGACACCCACACACGCCGCCTCGAAGGGGCCCAGTCCCTGCGCCAGCAGACCAGCGATCAGCCCGGTCAATACATCGCCGGTGCCGCCTGTGCCCATGCCGGGATTGCCGGTCGCATTGAAGGCCGCAAAACCATCGAGTCCGGCGACTATCGTGCCCGCGCCCTTCAGCACCAGCACACAGCCGCGCTCGTGTGCGAAGCGGCGCGCGGCCTCCTTCCGGTTGCGCTGGATGGCATCCGTCGTCTCGCCCGACAGGCGCGCCATCTCGCCCGGGTGCGGCGTCAGCACGGTTGGCGCGGCACGGTGCTTCACCAACTCCAACCGCGACGCCAGCACGTTCAAGGCATCGGCATCGGCCACCAGCGGCACCTTCGCCGATTCTACAAAGCCATGCACAAACGCGGCTGTTTCCCCGTGCTGCGTCAGGCCCGGGCCCAGCGCCACCGCATCCTTACCGCCCGCCAGATCCAGCGCGGGCACCAGCGCCGCCTGCGACAGGGCACCCGTCTCCGTCTGCGGCAGCGGGTGCACCATCACCTCGGCGCGCCCCGCAGCGACCGCGGGCCACGCGTCTTGGGGTGTGCCCACCGACACCAGCCCCGCCCCCGCGCGATAGGCACCCTCAGACGTCAGGCGGGCCGCGCCGGCAAAGCCACGTGCGCCGGCCAGCACACACACGTGCCCGAAGGTGCCCTTGTGCCCGTCCGATGGCCGCGGCGGCAGCCACGCGCGCACCTGTTCGCCGGTCAGGGTAAATGCATCGTCGCTCATCCCCGCATCCTAGGCCCGCCGTCCGGTGTTTGCAAAGCCCGATTGGCGGCGCCGCGTACCCGCTCCCTATACTCGCGCCCCGTGAACGATGCCGCCCCAACGCCCCCCGACACGCGCTGCCCGCACTTCGGCGTGTGCGGCGGCTGCCGCGGTCAGGACGTGCCCTATCCCGCCCAACTGGCCGCCAAGGCCGCCGAACTGGACACCCTGTTCGCGGGGCAGTTGGGCGCCATAACCGTCACCCCGTCGCCCGAGGTCTGGCACTACCGGAACAAGGTCGACCCCGTCTTCGCGCCCATGCGCTACGACACGCCGCCGCCCAAAGGCTTCATCCGCGAGACGGTGCTGGGCTACAAGCGCCTCGGCCAATGGTTCTGGCCGCTCGACATCGACACCTGCCTCATCGCCCCGCGCGGCATGGATGCGCTGGTGGGCGCAGTGCGCGACTGGTACCGGCGCACGGGCACGCGCGCCCATGACCCCCGCAACGGCGACGGCACGCTCAAGGTCTTGCTGGTGCGTGAAGGGCGCCGCACCGGTCAGCGCATGGTCGTGCTCATCACGCGGCCGGCTCCGGTAGATACCGACGGCTTCGCGGCGGCGGTGCAACAGGCCTGGCCCGCGCAGAGCATTCAGTGGGGCACCACCACCAGCACCGCTGATGTGGCCCAGGCCGACGCGCTGTCGGTGTTGACCGGCGAACCCACCATCGACGAGGCGCTGCATGTGCCCACGGACAACGGCACTCGCGAGCTGCACTTTCGCATCTCGCCCTTCTCGTTTTTTCAGACCAACACCCTCGCCACCGAGCTGCTCTACGGTTGGTTGCGCGCGCGGGTGGCCGAGGCGCCACCCCACACCCTCTACGACCTGTACGGCGGCGCGGGCGGTATTGCCTTCGCCTGCAGCGATCTGGTGGCGCGGGTGCAGTCGGTCGAGAGTGTGGCGGAAGCCAGTGAAGACGGCCGCTTCAATGCAGAAAACAATGAAATTTACAATGTCCGCTTTGACACTGCGCCCGTCGAAAAATGGCTGCAAGCCCGCCTGCAGACGCATGCCCTCGACGCCGAGGCTACCGTGGTCTGTGATCCGCCCCGCAGCGGTATGCATCCCAAGGCGTTAAAACGGTTGCTGCATTGGGCGCCGCGGCGCGTGCTCTATGTTTCGTGCAATCCGAAGCTGCTCGCGCGCGAGTGGCCCGCCCTGCGCGAGCGCTACACGTTGGAGGCGGCCCAGGCATTCGACCTGTTTCCACACACGCCCCATGTGGAGCTGGCGGTATCGCTGGTTCGGCGCGACGCGAGCACCTGGCCACGGACCTGACGCCGGCGTGTTGGCGCAGGCGGGCTAACTGTTTTCATTGCAGTCCTTAGCGAAAAATTAACTTGTCAGATTGCGCTTTATTCGTTACGATTCAACAGTGACTTGTGCGGGGTATTTGGGTGGCGGCATGGGTTTCTCGCGTCTTTTTGTATTCGCCTGATTCTAATTCGTGATTTGCGGACTCATTGCGCGGCGAAAGCGATTGGACGTCTCGAGCAGTAGAGAACCCGGGCCCGCTTCGCCAAGGCGGCACAGCCGCCAGCGACCAAGCAGCCCGAACGAGGACAAAGGGTGGACAGAGATAATCTGGCAAGAAAGCGAAGTGACCGGCGTCAAGCCGTGGTGCGCGTCTGGGGCAACCGTGGATACCCCGTCGAGGAAGCGGTTGCGGGTAGGAAGCCGCTCATGGAACACAAGGGCTACGAGTCGAACGAGACCGCTCAGGTGGGTGCGTACAAGCCGGTGGGACTCGGCCGCGAGCACGTGCGCAGCGAAGGGCTGACCTTGCTGGATGCCTACGCGCTGTTGCGCGAACGGCAGGAAGGCAAGCGGGAGCACTAGCGGCCTCGCCCTCACGCGTGGTTTGGCGTGCGAAGCCGGTGGGCTATCGCGCCTTCCACTTGATGTTGCAGCCGATGCTCGGGCGTTGCACGTCCGGCGGCGGGCTGCCCGCCAGCAGGGCGTCGAGCGCCCCCCGCAAATCCTCGCCCGTCACGGCCTTGCCATTGCCCGGCCGCGCCTCATCCAGTTGGCCGCGATAGAAGAGCGTGTGGTCCGTGTCGAACAGGAAGAAGTCGGGCGTGCATGCTGCCTGATAGGCCTGCGCCACCTCCTGCGTCTCGTCGTAGAGGTAGGGAAACGTATAGCCGAATTGCCGCTTTTCCTCGGCCATCTTGTCCGGTGCGTCGTCGGGATAGTTGGCGACATCGTTTGACATGATGGCCACCACGCCCACGCCCCGCGCCTGATACGTCGCCCCCAGCGCCGCCAATTCCTCGCGCACCAGCTTCACGAACGGGCAGTGGTTGCAGATGAACATCACGAGTAGCGGCTGACCCGCGAAGTCGTCTCGCCGCACGGTGGCGCCGTTGGTATCCGGCAAGGCAAAGGGCGGCGCGGCCATGCCCAGCGGCGCCATGGTCGAGGGTGTCCGGGCCATCATGGGCCTCCTCGCGCGGTGCGGCCTGGCCGCCTACAGTTTGAGCCGGCTGCCAGGGAAGGCCTTGATGCTCAACTCGAAGTCGATGTCGAGGCCCGACTCGCGGTCGCGCACCCGCACCGCGCTTTCCCAGCAGTCCTGAAAGCTTCGCCGCAACTCGTAGGTCTGCGAGCGCAGCGTGTCGTCGTCGAAGTCGTAGCGGTGCTCCAAGCCGACCGACCAGTCGTCGTTCAGCTTGTAGCCTGCGCCGTAGAGCAGTTCGCGGTTGAACACCTGGCCGCGCGTCTCGGTATAGGAGAAGCCGAGGCGACCCTGAAATCGTCCGCCCAGGTTGGTGTCGTCGTAGTAGAGAAGCGACAACAGGCGGTCGTAATCGGCAAAGGTGCGGTTGAAATCTTCGAACGAGGAACCCGGGAAGGGCACGCCAAACAGTCGCTCGAAGCTGCGCAGGTTCAGGCGTTCGAGGATGAACGGCTCGTCGAGATCGAGCTCGTCCTCGGTGTTGTGGCTTTCGCCCACCAGTTGCGCGCCCCACCACGGCCGCGGCCGCACGTCGATTTCCACCTCGTAGTCTTCCGAGCGGCGGCGTTCGTGCCAGAAGTCCGTACCCTGATACAGCGTCAGCCGCGCCACCTGCCAACTCTCGCCGGTTTCAGCGTCACGCCCGAAGAACACATTGTCGATCTTGCTCTCGAGCCGGCTTCGGCCGAAGGCGCTGTCCAGCGAATCGAAGCGCGGCACCCGGTCGCTGTCGCTCGTACTCTCCGCGCGGTAGGAATAGGTGATCGACGGTACAAGCACATGCTTGAAGGCGGAGAAGCCGAATGCGCCGCCGTACACGCGATGCAGGCGCGTCTGCGCGGTAATGCCGCCCGTGTTCGACACGCGAAATACCTCGTCTTCGCTCTCGCGCTCCTCGGAGTACCACGTGCCTTCCAGCTCGTAGAAGGGGGTGATGGCCAGCGCCTCGTCGACGTTGATGTCGCCGGTCAGCCGCAGCACATTGGCCAGGCGCACGCCCTGTTCGCCGCGCGGGCTGCGCTCGTAATAGCCGTTTACCGTGTCGAAGCTGAGGTACAGCGGTCCCGCCACCTGCCGTTCGATGAGGCTGAACGAGGCCTCCGGCAGGCGATCTGTTTCGCGGATCCAGTTATGCGTCGAGATGCGCGCCACACCCTCGGCCACA
>CAYMLC010000276.1:0-5430 GCA_964390765.1 uncultured Nitrospirales bacterium | reverse complement strand
CCACCAGAGCCGCAGCGCCGTCGCTGATCTGGCTGGCGTTGGCCGCCGTAATCTTGCCGTTCTCCTTGAACGCAGGCTTGAGCGTGCCCATCTTCTCGACACTCACATTCGCGCGGATGCCTTCGTCTTGGCTGACGACGGTCGTGCTGCCGTTCTGACCCACGGTCACCGGCATGATCTCGGCGTCGAACCAGCCCGACTCGCGGGCCTTGCCCGCGCGGTGGTGGCTCTCCGCACTGAACTCATCCAGTTGCTCGCGGCTCAAGTCCCACTTGTCCGCGATCAACTCGGCGCAGATGCCCATGGGGTTCAGCTCGTAGGGATACTCCTGCAGGAACTCGGGCGTCAGCGCGCCCCAGTCGGTACCCATGGGCACACGGCCCATCATCTCGATGCCGCCTGCAATGGCGAGGTCCATGTCGCCGGCCGCCACGGCCTGGCTCGCGAAGTGCACCGCTTGCTGGCTCGAGCCGCACATGCGATTGATCTGGACGCCCGGAACCTCGACCGGGAAGCCGGCGTGCAACAGTGAAAGCCGGGCAATGTTGGCGCCCTGCTCGGCCGTCGGCGTCACGCAACCCGCGATAACGTCTTCCACCTGGTCGTGGCTGATGCCTGAGCGGCTGCAGGCCTCGTTCAAGGTCTGCGACAACAGATGCACCGGATGCACCGAATGCAGCGCGCCGTCCGGCTTGCCGCGGCCCATCGGCGTACGCACCGCGCCTACAAGATACGCGTCGCTCATCGTTTCCGTCTCCTTGCCTGATAGGGGGTAAAGCGGGGCGCCGGCACGTGCCTGGCCCAAGCGCCTCGTGTTGTTCGGCGCGGGAGTCTACCAAACGGTAGGTAGTCAGGGGAATCGACGGAGCCGCCACCCACCAACGGCCAACGGCCACCGGCCACCGGCCACTGGCCACCGGCCACTGGCCAACCACCGCCCGCTCTCCCGCTTGGCACGGCGCTGACCCACTCCGTACAGTAGGCGCCATGAGCGACGTCGCCGACCAGGCCCACCACACGCAGGGCGCAGCCCCGGGCGAACGCCTTGCCTTTGTGGTGATGGGCATCAGCCTGGCCATGTCGGCCGTCATGCTGGCCGGCAAGCTGACGGCCTACTTCGTTTCGGGCAGCACCGCCATTCTCAGCGATGCGGCGGAGTCGGTGATCCACGGTGCGGCAACGGGTTTTGCCTTCTACAGCCTGTGGCGCAGCCGCCAACCCGCAGACACCACGCATCCCTACGGCTACGAGAAAATGGCCTATCTCTCGGCGGGGTTCGAGGGCGCGCTGATCTTCGTTGCCGGCGGCTATATCTTCTACGAGGCCGTGGCCGACCTTATCCGCGGGCCCGAAGTGCGCGACCTGGGCCTGGGCCTGCTCATCACGGCGGCGCTGTGCCTGATCAATCTGGTGCTCGGGCTCGCCTTGGTGGACGTGGGTCAACGGCAACAACTCTTGATTCTGGAAGCCAACGGCAAGCACGTGCTGACCGACATGTGGACGAGTCTCGGGGTCCTGGTCGGCGTGGCGCTGGTGTGGCTGACCGACATCGTATGGCTCGACCCGCTGATCGCCATCGCCGTGGGCCTCAACATCGGCTGGTCCGCCTATGGCCTGCTGCGCAAGGCGATCGCCGGGCTGCTCGATGTGGCGGATCCGAAGGCTGCCGAGACGCTGATTGGTTGTCTCGAAGCCGCGCAGCAACGCGGCGACATCTCGGGCTATCACCAACTGCGCCTGCGCCAGAGCGGGCAGCGCCTGTGGGCCGAGGTGCACCTGTTGGTGCCCAGCGGCCTGAGCGTGGCGGATGCGCACCACCGGGCCGAAGCCCTCGAAGACGCGGTGCGCGAACAGTTGCAGCCGGCACCCGTACAACTGACCACGCACGTGGAACCCGCCGACCACGACAGCGCGCACCCCGAAGGGCACCCGGGCCTCAACGATCCCTTTGCCGAAGAATAGCTTTCAGCCGATGCCCCCCACTCCCGCGCCCGAGGATATCCCGCTCCACCGGCTCTACTGCGACCTGTCCGGGTTGATGGGCGTCTTCTCGCCGCCGGAAGACTATGCGGAGGAGGCCGCGCACTGGCGCCACGTCTTGCGCGAACGCCTGGGGCCGGGCCGGCACCGTGCGCTCGAGCTGGGTGCGGGTGGGGGACACTGCCTGTCGCATCTGACGGATATGGTCAAGGCCGTCGCCACCGACCTCTCGCCCGCCATGCTGCGCCAATGCCGCCGGCTGAACCCCGGTGTGCCCGTGGTGGCGGGCGATATGCGCACGCTGCGCCTGGCCGCCACCTTCGACGCCGTACTCATCCACGACGCCATCGCCTATCTCACCAGTGAAGACGACATCCGCCGCACGCTTGCGACCGCCGCCGCGCACCTGCGACCCGGTGGCGTGCTCATCCTCGCACCCGACCACTACGCCGAGACCTTCACCCCGCCCGTGACCGCGCACGAATGCCACACGCACGACGGCACCACCGTGGCCTACTTCGAATACACCTACGACCCCGACCCCACCGACCACACCATCAGCTCGCTCCTCACCTGCGTCATCCAGACCGCCGCCGGTGTCCGCATCGAACACGACCGCCACCTCACCGGCCTCTTCGCCCAGCGCCACTGGCTCGACCTCCTGCGCGCCGGCGGCTTCACCGCAAGCGTCGAGACCTTCGCCCTGGCCGGACTGGACTCCCCGTACACCCTGCTCATCGGCGTGCGGGGCTAGGACTCGGCGCGGCAGCAGTAGCCCGCAAACACACCGTCGACCCAGGTGCGTTCTTCGATATTGAAGCAGGCGCGTTATCCTGTGTTAGGGGAATCCCGCACAGTCTAGCGGGCGTGCAGTGGGTCGCGCCATGGCGCAGGGCGCAAGACGCCTGGACGCCCGCATGCCGCACAGCCAGGCGCAACAAGGCCCAAGCGTACCGGCGAGGGTCTTGCACCCACCGTACGCGCCGCACGCCTTTCTCCCCCCTCCGTCATTCCTGCGCAAGTCCCCCTCTCCTTCATTCCTGCGCAAGCAGGAATCTCACCCATTTCTAGCCTGCTGCTCTACGCGGCTTGTCACCCGTCTACCTCCCTCTCCGTCATTCCTGCGCAAGCAGGAATCTCGACCATTTCTAGCCGGCTGCTCTCCGCGCGTCGTCACCCGTCTACCCCCCCCTCCGTCATTCCTGCGCAAGCAGGAATCTCACCCATTTCTAGCCTGCTGCTCTACGCGGTTCACAACCTGGTCGTGCCAACTCGCGTAATCCAGGCGTTCGCAGGCATGAGGGAGGGGGGAAGAGACGTGGCGTGGTGAGTCCGCCCTGCCACCTAGAAATTGTCGAGATGCCTGCCTGCGCAGGCATGACGAGTGGGTGGTAGCAGTATGGCGTGCCGGGTCCGCACTGCCACCTAGAAAATGTCGAGTTGCCTGCTTCCGCAGGCATGACGGGTGAGGGGAGTAGCGACCGACAGCGCGCTGCGCTACTTGTGCGGTTGTGCCGCGTTCCCTACGCTTGCGCCATGGCGCCGGGTGAGGGCATGCGTTCGCCGCTGCGTAGCGCGGGACCGCTGACGGCAAAAAAAGAAAATGGAGCGGGAAACGGGACTCGAACCCGCGACATTCAGCTTGGGAAGCTGACGCTCTACCAACTGAGCTATTCCCGCTCAGGGGAGCTGCTTAAGGTTAGCACCGGGTGGTTGGTCGGTCAATGCGTTTGCTGGGGTCACGCGCCGGCGATGAACAGGCGTGGCGGCCTATTTCACGGCGTAGCCGTAGATGTGCGGCTCGATCCATTTGTAGGGGCTGGAGAGCGGCGCCGCAGTGAGGTGAACCGCGTTGAAGCCAGCGGCTTCGAGGGCGTGCGCGGTGCAGCGGTTGGTGTTGCAGCCGTCGGCCACGTAGCGCCACGCGGGATTGATGGTGTCTTGCACGCGCCGCAGCCAGGTGCCGTCGGCCGCGGCCACATGCTCGATGTAGTAGAAGCGGCCGCCGGGCTTGAGGATGCGCAGGACTTCGGCCAGCACACGTGCGGGCTCGTACACCGAGCACAGCACAAGCGTACAGACGACGGCATCGGCGCTGTCGTCGGGCAGGGCCATGTCTTCGGCGACACTTTCGATGAAGGTGGCGTCGAGGCCGGCCTCGCGCGCGTGCTGGTCCAGGGCCTTGCGCAGATAGGGGTTGGGCTCGATGCCGGTCAGCCGAATGTCTTGGGGGTAGTGCTTGAAGTTGATGCCCACACCGGGCCCGATCTCGACGACGTGGCCGTGCAACCCGGCGAAGAGTTCGTCTTTCAATTCGCCGTAGGTGACTTCCATCGGCCCTTCGAATCGGGCGAGCAGCCAGGCGAAGGTGCGCTCTATCCACTTCGGGCGGCTGGGATAGGCGGGCGGATGGGCGGCGTCGGCCATGGCTAGAGATAACCCAGCGCGCGCAGTTCTTCCAGTTCTTCTTCATCGGCCTCGGGTGGCGGGGCCGAGCCGGCGCCGGCGGGCCGGCGTTCTTGTGCCTGCTCGAGGTAGCTGGCCAAGAGCCCGCGCAGGTGTGCCAGTTTCTCGGGCGCGGCGGCGGCCAGGTTGTCCTGCTCGCCGGGGTCGGTGTCGAGGTGGTAGAGCCGTTCGGCTTCGGGCGCGCCCCAGATATCGACCAGGGGCAAGGCGCCGGTGGGCCGGCCCAGGATAAAGCGCTCTTGCTTGGCGGCCATCGCGGCCCGTTGCGCGATGGGCCATTGCCGGTACTGCGCGTGATACTTCCAGCCGCCGTCGATGACCGTACGCACCACGCCACGCAGCGGCACGAGAAACTCGGAGATGATGGGCCGTGCCTCGGCGGCCGCCTGCACCATGCCGTCGCGAACAACGACCTGTGCGCGGCCGTTGATTTGCGGCGGGATGGGCTGGCCGGTTGCGGTGAGCAGCGAAGGCAGGGTATCGGCGACCGCCACCGGCGTATCGACGACAGCGGGCTTGAAGACGCGCGGCTGCCAGAAGATAAGCGGCACACGAATCACTTCGTTGTAGAGCGTCCAGCCGTGTTCGACAAAGCCATGCTCGAGAAACTCTTCGCCGTGGTCGGCCGTGAGCACGATGAGCGTGTTCTCCAGTTGGCCCTGCTCCGCGAGACCATCCAGAAATCGCTGCAGAAAATGGTCGACATAGGCGATTTCCGCGTCGTAGCGCGCGATGACATCCTGCATGCGCGGATGGTTGCGGTCGTACCACGGGGCGTCGAGCGCACGCGCACGATTGCGCACATCGCGGTAGATGTGAAGCGGCGCTTCCGCCTCCGGCGTATCGAACAGCGCACGGAATTCGGCCAGCGGTTCATAGGGGCCGTGGGGGTCGAGGTAGTGCAGATAGACGAAGAAGGGTTCCTGCGCCTCCGCGGCGGCCCTGGTCAGGGCGAGCGCATTGTGGTTGAGGCGGTTGGCACGC
>CAYMLC010000275.1:0-5451 GCA_964390765.1 uncultured Nitrospirales bacterium | reverse complement strand
CCATGTCGAGAAGCAGCGGCGCGCCGGGGCCCGCGGGGACTACGTAGCGGCCGCTTCCTGAGAGGCCAATGCAAGGCGGAAGCCGCGCCCGGTCATCACGTCTTCGGGCACCGGCGCGGGCGGCCCGCTCTCTGGTAAGACAAAGGGCATCTTGCACACGCCACGCACATCCCGCTCGAGGTCGATGCCGGGCATGATGCGCTGCAGTTCCATGCCGCGCTCGGTCAGGCGGAACACGCCGATGTTGGTGATGTAATAGACCAGCTTGCCGCGCGCCAGTGCTTCCTGCCCGCTGAACGTGACCTCCGTCACGCGTTCGACGAACTTGCACGGCCCCGCCTTCAGCACGCGCATCTCGTGTCCCTGCAGGCGCACGTCGCTGTGCGCCATCCACGAACCGATGAAGATGATTGAATCGGCGCAACGCGTGATGTCGACGAAGCCGCCGGGGCCCACGTAATTCATCGGGCCTTCGCCGCGCTTCGACACGTTCACGTTGCCCTCGCCGTCGGCCTCGAGCATGCCCAGAATCACGGCGTCGAGGTGCTTGTACATGCGGCGGAAGGCCTCGGCCGACGAGACGATCTCGGTCGGATTTACGGCCGAACCGAAGTAAATGCCGGGCGCCGCCATGCCGCCGATGACCCCGGTCTCGGTCATCGGGGTCACCTGGTCCAGCACGCCGTGCTCGTGCAACATCCGCGCGACTTCTTCCGGCAGGCCCACGCCGATGTCTACGATGCCGCCGGGCTGCGCGTGTTCGGTGTAGATGGCCGCGGCCAGGCGCGCCATGACGAGTTCCGCGGGCTTGCGCACCGGCGTCACGCCAACGAGGCGGTTGATGAACAGCACGCGCGCCATGCCCTCCTTCACATCGAGCGAACTGTTGGGCGTCAGGAAGTCCCAGTAACGGCGGTGGGGCACGCTGCCTGTCTGCTCGGTGTTCGGGTCGTACACGATCGCATCGACTTCATCGTGGCGCAGGAATACTTCGTCGTAGCCCTCCTCCACCAGCAGGCCGACATTGGCAATCGCGACGCCGCCGTTGCGCCGGGCCGCGCGCGCGATTTCGCGCGACTCCGCGATCATGGCCGCGTTCTTCACGTAAAGGTTGCCCTGCGCGTCGGCGGCAGGCAGGTTGAAGATGGCGGCGGTGACCGGCGGAATCGACCAGCGCAGTTGCCCGTCATCGGTTGGCGCCACGTACTGCGGGGTGTCTGGCGGGGCGAGCGGCGTGCCCCGGCCGGTGCGCGGGTCGAATGCGGTGCCGACGCCGGTATCCGAAATCAGGTGGTCGCGCCCTTCGCCCTGTGCCTCGAGCAACAACGCCAGGGTGCCCTGCGGAATGACCTGCATTTCACACGTGCCGGCCTCGGCCAGCTTCAGGAAGCTCTTGTACGTTTCGGTGTGCCCGGTGAAGAAGCGCGTGACCAGGCCTTCGATGCCGAGTTCCTCGAGCGTGCCGGGCACCTTGCCACGGCCGCCGTGGCCGCCCACACCAACGAGCGACAGGTTGCACGGGTGACCGTTCTGTTGGAAGCGCTCCTGAATCGCCCAGTACATGATGCAGCAGCGCTGCGTGCAGGCGAGGCCGGAATCGGCGAGCAGGGCGCCATCGGGAATCAGGCCGGCGGCGTCCCATGCCGATAGGAACTTCGGGTTGTGCGCCACCGATTCGGGGGGCGCAAGGTGGGTATCGCGGTGGTCCCAAGTGAGGCGCCAGTGCAGGAAACGGGCAAGGATTTCGGCGCGGACCCAGACATTCACGACGTGTTCTCCTCCGACAGGGATTGCTTGAAGTTTAGCGTGTCGAGCTGGTCGCCGCCACCTGCGTTGCGCCCCTCGATCCATGCGGCCTCGATGTGCTGGCCGTGGCCATTGGCGGGCGATGCGACCAGGACAACGTTGGCGCGCTGTCCCTCGCGCGGCGGGAAGAGCGGCGCACGCAGGCCCAGCCAGCGGGCGGGCGTACGGCTGGCGGCATAGGCCGCCTCGCGCAGTGTGAAGTCGGTGTGCTGCGCAGTAAAGAAGACGCCATCGATGAGCGGGATGCCACTGCCGGCCAGCAGGCCCGTGCCCGCCAAGTCGACCCGGCCCGTCGCATGCAGTTCGACAGGCGTGCCGATCAGGTCGTAGCGCCCCGGCTCGAGACCTGCAATCGGCACAAGGTCGGACACCAGAATGGCGTTGCGCTGGCCCTTCACGCGCGTAAACGTCTTCAAGACCGCCGGGCTCAAGTGGTGGCCATCCGCGATAAACGACGCGCACAAGCGGTCGTCGGCCAACTGCGGCCAGAGTACATTGCGGTGGCGGTGCATCTTTGGCGCGGCCGCGTTGCCCAAGTGCGTGCAGAGCGAGGCGCCCGCGTCTACCGCCGCGGCGATCGTCTCCGCGTCGGCATCGTGGTGGCCAAGCGAAACCCGTACGCCCGCCTGCCGCGCGTGCGCGATGTAGTCGAGCGCCCCGGGCAACTCGGGCGCAAGCGTCACGTAGGCGAGGCCACCCTCCGCCGCGCGGTACAACCGGTCGAAGAGCAGCGTGTCGGGCGGCAGGCAGAAGTCCACGGGGTGCGCGCCGCGCGGGCCGTCTTCGGGGTTCAGGTGCGGGCCTTCCAGGTGAATGCCGGGCATCGTACGGGCGAGGCGCCGGTCGCGGCGGGCCTGCGCGATGACCCGGCAGTTGTGCTCCATCACCTTGGGGTCGTTGGTGATGAGCGTCGGTATCCAGCGGGCGACGCCCTGCGCGTTCAGCCAGGTGCTGAGCGTGGCCAGTTCCGCCGGGTCTTTCAGCGGCGACTGCAGATCGACGCCGACACCGCCGTTCACCTGAATATCGAACAGCGGCGGCAGCAGCAGGGGCGCCCGGACCGGCGCGTCGATACGGGTCAGGCCTGTCACCCGGCCATTCTTCACTTGGAACTGCAGCCCCATCGGCGTATCCGGCAGGCGCGCGGTGATGTGTGTCGCAGGCATGGTGGTCTCCCGGTCGCGCGCTGGCCGGCGCGGCATCCCCTCCGATAGGTGTTCGATATTGGCATGATGCGGCATGGCCTGTCACGGGGGGGCTGGTCCAGCGGCCGGTACCCCTGCATCCATTTGCCCACGCCCGGTGGAGCCCCTAGACTAGCGGGCCGCGCCCGGGCAGGCGCAGGGAGAGGAGTACACGAGATGGCGAAGGCAGTACGGGTTGGCATGATCGGGTGCGGGGCGATTGCGGCGCGGCTGCATGTGCCCGACCTGCACCACAGTCCCGATGCGGAGTTGGTGGCGTTTTGCGATGTGACGCGCGCCGCGGCCGAGGCCTTGGCGGCGCGCTTCGCGCCCGACGCGGTGCTGTACCGCGACTACACGGATTTGCTGGCCGACGCGAATGTCGACGCGGTGGTGATCACGCTGCCGAACCACCTGCACGCCGAGGCCACGATTGCGGCGGCGAAGGCGGGCAAGCAAGTGCTGGTCGAGAAGCCGATGGCGACCAGCCTGGAAGAGGGCAGGAAGATGGTGGCGGCGGCGAAGAAGGCGGGCACGCTGCTGCTGGTGAACCAGAGCCAGCGCCTGGCGCCCGAGCACCGCAAGGCCAAGGAGGTGCTGGACAGCGGCATCCTGGGCAAGGTGCTGCATGTGACGGCGATGTTTGGCCATGGGGGGCCGGAGGAGTGGAGCCCGCAAGGCAAGTGGTTCTTCGACCGTAAGCGCGCGCGCTTCGGCGCGATGGCCGACCTGGGTGTGCACAAGGCCGACCTGGTGCGCTATCTGACGAGCAAGGAAGTGGGCGAGATCACCGGCTTCTACGAACGGCTTGAGAAGAAGGGCGCCAGTGTCGAAGACAACTTTGTGTCGGCGGTCAAGTTTCAGGACGGCACCCTGGGCACGCTTTGCGCCTCGTGGACGGCCAAGGGCAGCGGCGTGGACTACACGATCTTCCACTGCAGCAATGGCACGTTCTACGTGAAGTTGTTTCCCGATGCGCCGCTGGTGGCCGAACTGGTGAATCCGGAGTGCCGTATCGTGTTCGAGCCGACCTATCCCGAAAACGTGTACCCCGAGAGCTGGGGGATGGATGTGGGCGGTGCCTTTGCCCGCGCGTGCCTGGGTACCGAGCCGCCCTTCTGCACGGGCGAAGATGCACTGAAGTCGCTCGAGATTATCCTGTCGGCCGAGCGCAGCGCGGACACGGGCAAGACGGTGAAGCTGAAGCACTAGGTATGGCCACGCAACCACGCACGGAGATAACGGTTGGACTGGGTGAGCGCGCCTATCCGATCTGGATTGGCGAGCATTGCCTGGACCGGCTGCCCGCGCTGATCGAGGCGACGGGCACGCGCGGCGCCATCGGCCTGGTGACGGACAGCAATGTGGGCCCGCTGTATGCCGACACGGTGGCGGCGCACCTGCGCGAGACCGGCCGCGTGCTGCATGTACACACGCTGGTGGCGGGCGAAGCGCACAAGCGTCTCGATGCGATCGAGGCGATTTGCGGTGATTTCCTGGCCGCCGGTCTGGACCGCAGCAGTTGTGTGGTGGCGCTCGGCGGCGGTGTGGTGGGCGATATTGCAGGTTTCGCCGCGGCGGTCTTCATGCGCGGTGTGCCTGTGTTACAGGTGCCGACGACGATTGTGGCGCAGGTCGACTCGAGTGTGGGCGGCAAGACGGGCGTGAACCATCCGCTGAGCAAGAACAGCATCGGCGCGTTTCATCAGCCGGCGGGCGTACTCATCGACATCGCGCTGCTTGAAAGCCTCCCGGCGCGCGAATGGCGGGCCGGCATGGCCGAGGTTATCAAGCACGGCGTAATCGCCGATGCCGACCTGTTCGCCTACCTGGAGCGTGAGGCCGCAACCATCATGCAGGGCGACCGCACCGCACTGCGCTATCCCATCGTGCGCAGTTGCGAAATCAAATCCGCCGTGGTTGCGGCGGACGAACGCGAGGCGGGTGTGCGCGCGAACCTGAATTACGGGCATACCTTTGGCCATGCAATAGAGGCGGTCACGCAGTACACGCGTTTTCTGCACGGCGAAGCCGTGGCGCTTGGCATGGTGGCGGCAGGTGCGCTGGGCCGTGGCCTGGGGCTGGTCGACGATACCTTCGTGGCGCGGCAGCGGGCGTGCATCGAAGCCTATGGGCTGCCCACCCGCTGGCCGGACCTGCCGATCGATGAGACGCTGGTGGCCATGCACAAGGACAAGAAGGCGCGTGCTGGTACACTCACGCTCATTGTGCCGGTACGCCTGGGGGAAGTGGCGCAGCGCACGGATGTGCCGGAAGCCGCGGTGCGCGAAGCGCTGGCCGCGCTGACGGTCGAGGATTGACGCGATGGCATTTGGCGGCGAAAACGCGGAGAGCTATCACGACGAGGGCCTGACCGCGGCCATGCGCGGCGATCTCGAGAAGGCGGTTGCCAGTTTCGAGCGGTCGATCGAACTCGACCGCAGCTTCTTCGGCGCCTACC
>CAYMLC010000274.1:0-5455 GCA_964390765.1 uncultured Nitrospirales bacterium | reverse complement strand
CCGCCATCTTCACCTACCGCATCGACGCCTCGCCTGCCGTGCGCGGCACCCAGACCCTCAGCGGTGTGGGCAATTTCCGCACGACCGGCGGCGAGATAGCCACCAACACGGCCATCACGCAGGTGCCGCAGGCGGGTAGTCCGGAAGGCGCGATGGAGGGCGAAGGGGCCGCCGAAGGCGAAGGCCTGGCCGAAGGTGAAGGAGCCGCGGAAGGCGAGGGCGAAGGCGCGCCCGCCGGTCCGCTGGCCCTGGCACAGACGACCGCGCCCACGGGCAGCTTCTCGCCCGGTGGCGTGGTGGAGCTTACGCTCACCGTCAGCAATCCGGGAGGCGAGACCTACGCGGCGCTGGGGGCGCGCACGCAACTGCCCCCCGGCTGGACCTTCGGTCAAGTGACGGGCGGCAGCGCGCCCTCGATAGTGCCCGCGACGGGTACCGCTGGCGAACTCGAGTTCGCCTACATCAGCGTGCCCGAGTTGCCCTTTTCGTTCAGCTTTACGGTCGACGTGCCCGCCAGCGCAACCACCGCGCAGACCATCACCTCGCAGGCCGAGGCGCGGCTGGTCGCGGGTGCGCAGATTTTCTCGAGCGCGGCCAGCACCACCCTCGACCCGGCCACCGCCGACCTGCAACCCGTCTCGCTGGTGGTACCCAATACGTTGTGGGTGGGCCAGCCGGTCGCGGTGCAATTGCGCGTGGCGAACACCGGCACCGGCGATGCGCTGGGCCCGTGGGACGATTGCCTCTACCTGTCGGACGACACCACGCTGGATGCGGGCGATGCGCTCATCGGCTGTTTCCCGCGGTTGGATGACCTGGCGCCCGGCGCAGAAGTCGGCGGCGCACTGAACGCGCCCTTACCCGAAGTGCCCGAAGGCGACTACTTCGTGTTTGCATCGGTCGATGATGGGCAAGAGCTGCCGGGCGAGCAGTCGGCCAACAACATTCGCCGCAGCGCCTTCGTCAATGTGGGCGTTATCACCTACACCGCTACGGCAAACGCTTCGCCCGCGAGCGGACCGGCTGGCACGCCCATCACCGTCACGGGCACGGCCACGGAATTGGCCGGCGGTGCACCGGCCGGCGGTGTCCCGGTGCTGGTCGACGTCTCGCTGCGCGGCGTTACACGTATGCAGGCGGTGGTCACCGACAGCAACGGCGCCTTCTCGGTCGAGGTGGAGACCTTGCCGGCCGAGGCAGGCACCTACGAGATTGGCGCGCGGCACCCCGGCATTGCAGAACCGCAGGCGCAAGCGACCATCACGCGGAGTGGGGTGGTCTTGACCCCGGCCTTGCGTGAGGTGCAGCTGGCGCCCGGCGTGCCCACCACACTCGACTTCGAGGTGACCAATCCGCGCGCCCAGGCCTTGACCGGACTGAGCGGGCAGGTGACCGGCGCGCCCGGTGGCCTGTCGGCCGAGGTCGATACCCCGGCATCGCTGGCGGCCTTCGCCTCCGATACCGTTACGCTGACGCTCACCGCGGACAGCGACAGCATCGGTGCGCCGGACATCACGCTCACGGTCGGCGACGGAAGCGACGCGAGCGCCAGTGCGCGCGTGCAGGTGGCCGTGCGCGCGGCGACGCCAGAACTGGCCTTCCAGGAAAGCGGGCTGTCGGTCGGTGCCACGCCGGGCGAGACCGCCGTCTACACGTTCATCCTCGAGAACCGTGGCGGCGCCACCGCCCAACAGGTCAGCATTGTGCCGCCGGAGATTGCCGGCCTGACCGTGGTGGCACCGGTCGATACCTTCGACCTCGCGCCCGACGAGACGGTTCCCGTCATCCTGCAGGCCGCCCCCGATGCGGCCGCGAGTCCCGGCACCACCCAAGAGACCCTGTTGGTACAGACCGCCGACGCAGGCGCCAACCTCACCGTGCCGCTCGAAGTCGTCGTCGCCGCCGCGCCTCTGGGCGCCCTCGCGCTGACCATCGTCGATGATGGCCTGACCGATGGCGAACCGCTGCAGCCCGTGGCGGGCGCGGCCCTGGAGTTGCGTGCCGTGGCGGGCAACACCTTCGTCGCGGGCGTCACGAGCGATGCCGCCGGCAACGCGACGCTCAGTGGGATTGTGCCCGGCCTGTACAACCTGTTCGTGCGGGCGGAAGACCGGGGCAGCCGCATCGTGCCCGTATCGGTGCCGGAAGGCGGCGTGGCCCAGCAGCAGGTGCGCTTGCCACGCAACTATGTGCGCCAGGCGTGGAGTGCCACCGTTGCGCCCGGCCAGCCTGCCGAATTCGATGTCTCGCTGTCTTTCGACGGCGGGGCCCCGGCCCCGGTTGTCGTGATTGACCCCCCAGTCATCGATGCCAGCGACCTGACCCGGGCAGAGCGTGTCGTCACATTGACGCTGGTGAATCAGGGCGACGTCGCAGCGCACGGTGCGCGCTTCGAATTTCCCAGTCACCCACGCTTTACTGTGACCCCCATCACCGATGTGCTCGGCACGATCGCGCCCGGCGAGACCTTCGAGGTGCCCGTGCGTATCGTGGACACCCGCTTCGGCGAACCCGCCGCGCCCGGCGAGTGCATCGTGGTCGACCCGGCCGGGCTCGCATACTTCTGGGAAGAAGAAGGCACCACCTACCGCCGCTTCGAACCGATTGCGCGCTGGTTTCCACGCATCGTGTGTACGGACAGCCAGCCGCAGTTTGGCGTGTTGCCGACCGAACGCGACGGCGAACCGATTCATGCGGCCGAACCTGCGTTCACGGTGAGCACCGTGTGCGGGCCCGGCATTGCCGAGGGCGAAGGCGCGCTTCCCGAAGGCGAGGGCAGCATTGAAGGCAGCGTGGAAGGCGAAGGCAGCGTGGAAGGCGAAGGCAGCGTGGAAGGCGAAGGCATGCCCGAAGGCGAAGGCGTGCCGCCGGGCGAGACGCAGGTGACCGTCGCGTTGGCGGCTGCCAGCGGTGTGCCGTACACCCCGGGCAGCGAAGTGGCTGTCTCGATTACGCTCGACGCCAACGGCCCGAAACCAGTCAGTGCGCTCGGATTCATTGCCACCGTGCCCACCGGGTGGAATTTCGTTAGTGCAGGCGGCAGCGATGCACCGCCGCTTACCCCGGCGCCCGGCGCCACAAGTCCGCTCGAATTCGCGTACCTCTCGCCACCAGCGCTCAGCGCGTTTCCGCTGTCCTTCACCGTTACCTTGCAGGTGCCGCCGGACAGCGCCGGACCGCAGCAGATCTTCGGCCAGGCGCTCTACCGCACCGACGGCGGGAACCTGAATTCGCCCCAGGCCAGCCTGGACCTCTCGCAGGCAGGCGGCCTGCGCCCGGTAACGGGTACCCAGCAGGCGCAAGACACGTGCAGCATCGCGCGCTTCTCGGTTCCCGCCGATGGCGTGCTGCGCGGCGCGGCATTCAGCGCCGAGTTGGCCTTGGTCAATGCCGCCGCGAGTGCGGGCATTACCGGCCTGCGCGTCACGCCGCGCATTCGCGATGCCAATGGCGCCAATGTCACCGCCGCGTTCAACGTCGCGCAGCCCGGCGTTACCGGTCTGGGCAGTGTGAGCGGTGGCGGCAGCCTGGCCGCCGGCAGCGACGGCAGCGCCGTCTGGCCGATTACGGTGCTGGCCGGCGTGGCGCCCGGCATCTACCAGGTCGACGCCACCATCAGCTTCATGCAAGACGGCATCGCCAACAGCTATACCTTCCCGCCCGAGGCCATCGCAGTGCGTGCGGCGCCGGCACCCGAGGCCACCTACTTCGTGCCGGTACAGCTATTCGGCGAAGATGGTCGCACGGCGCGCATTGAACCGGCCGACGATTTCCGCATCGGCGCGCTGGTGAACAACCCGGGCCCGGGCGCGGCCGCCGATGCCGCGCTGCTGGGGGCTGCGCCCATCGCCACGTCACTCGATACCGCCACCATCACGCCGCTCGCCCTGCGCGCTGCACGCGCCAACGGCACCAACACCGATACGCGCTTCCGCGTACCCTTGGGCGACATCGCCGCCGCGGGCACCGGCGTGGCCGTATGGGACTACACCTCAACCGTGGCCGCGGTGGTCGATAGCTTCGCGCCGAGCCTCGTCTATGGCGACGGCAACGGCGAGGCGCGCTTCTTCCCGGTCGGCGCCGAGACCACCCGCGACCTCGTGCGGGTCGTGCGTATCGACGCGCCCGATGACGATGGGCGAGCCGACTTTCTGGTGAACGATGTGGCCGACGGCGCACGCGTTGCCGACACGCTCTACAGCAGTACCGGCGAGATTTTCGCTGTGGGCGCCGGCGCCAATGCCACGTTCGCGCCCGCCGCCAAGCAAGTGAGCCTCGGCTTCACCCTCAGCGTTGAGCTGCCTGCCGGCTGGGGCTACATCCAACTGCCGAACCCCGCGCCGGAAACCGCCACCCTCGTCAGCGTGATGCGCGCCGACGGTTCGTCGGTTGCGCCAACAAACGCCTGGGTCAGCGACCGTACCCTGCGCGACGATGAAGGCAACCCCGTGCGCCGCCGTCTGTTCCATCTGCTCGACTTCGACGGCGCCGCCACCTACACGGTGACCTTCGAACAGCCCGAAGACGCGAACCAGCCGCCCGTGGCCGATGCGGGCCTGGACGACAGCGCCACCGCCGGCGAGACCTTTACCCTGGACGGTACGGGCAGCTTCGACCCCGAAGGCGCAGTGCTGAGCTTTGCGTGGCGTTTCCTGTCGCGGCCCGCGGGCAGCACCGCACAACTGAGCGATACCACCGCTGTCTCGCCGTCTTTCGAGGCGGATGCGCTCGGCAACTTCGAACTGGAGCTTGTCGTCAACGATGGCGAGTTGGACAGCGTGCCGGACACCGTGACCATCTCGACCGTCGATGCGCCGCCCGTCGCCGATGCCGGCGCAAATGCCACGCGCCCACTCGGCAGCGTGGTGGTGCTCAACGGCACGGCCAGCTTCGACCCCGACGGGCAGCCGCTCACCTATCTGTGGGCCCTGACCCAGCGGCCGGCCGGCAGCAGCGCCACGCTCGACAATCCCGCCGCACCGCAGCCACGCTTTACCATTGACGTCCCCGGCGACTACGTGGCGCGGCTCGTGGTGAGCGACGGCTTCCTGGACAGTACACCCGATACCGTGGCGGTCAGTACGGTCAACAGTGCGCCCGCCGCCGACGCCGGCAGCAACCAGACCGTGTCCCCCGGCAGTGTGGCCGTGCTCGACGGCCGCGGCAGCAGTGATCCCGATGGCGACCCGCTCACGTTTACGTGGTCGTTCACGTCGCGTCCGGCGGGCAGCACCGCGACCCTCGACAATCCGTCCATCGCGCGGCCACGCTTCACGGTCGATGAAGCGGGCACCTATGTCTTGCGCCTGACCGTAAGCGACGGCACCGCCGCGAGTGCGCCCGACACCGTGACCATCAGCACCAGCAACAGCGTGCCGGAAGCCGACGCCGGCACCGCCACCAGCGCGGCCGTGGGGCAGACCATCACGCTCGATGGCAGCGCCAGTACCGACGC
>CAYMLC010000273.1:4426-5473 GCA_964390765.1 uncultured Nitrospirales bacterium | reverse complement strand
CGCACGTGGCGGAACCCCTGTCGCTGGGGCGCGACGTGTGGCTGGGGCGCGGGGTCGTGGTGCTGAAGGGTGTATCCATTGGTGACGCAGCCGTGGTAGGTGCGAATAGTGTTGTCACCAAAAGCGTAGATAGTGCTACCATTGTAGCAGGCGCTCCGGCCCGCCCGTTGGGGCGCCGCGAGGCGTAAGCGGTGTACGCCTGAAACCATGCGGTAGTAGTCCACGAGAAAGCGGGGTAAGCTTGGCGGACGCGGTTGAAACGGTCGAGCTTTTCGACATTGGCATTGCACGGCTGACCTTTCCCGAATTGTGCGCGCGCGTGCTGCATCGGGTGCAGGCCCGTACACCGGGCTACATCGTCACGCCGAATGTGAACCACGTGTGTCTGCTGCAGCGCGACGCCGCCTTTCGCGAAGCCTACACGAGCGCGTTTCTCGCCCTGCCCGATGGCGTACCCATTATGTGGGCGGCGCGGCTGTTCGGGCGGCCGCTGCCCGAAAAGTTGAGCGGCAGCGACCTGGTGCCGCAGCTGACGGCCTTCGCCGCGCAAGAGGGCATGTCCGTTTACTTCCTGGGCGGTTTGCCGGGCTCGGCGGACAAGGCCGTTGCCCTGTTGCAACAAGAGCATCCGGGGTTGCAGGTGGCCGGGGTCGACTGCCCACCCTTTGGATTCGAGCGCGACCCCGACGTGCTGGAGCAGACGCTGGCGCGCGTCAGCGCGGCCAGGCCGGACCTGTGCTTCATCGCGCTCGGCTCGCCCAAACAAGAGTTTTTCATGCACCGCTACCACCGCCGCACGGGCGCTACGGTCTGTGTGGGCGTGGGGGCGGCCTTCGACATGTTGAGCGGGCGCGTGCAGCGTGCGCCGCGCTGGCTGCAGGCCAGCGGCATGGAATGGCTGTGGCGGCTGGCGCAAGAACCGCGGCGGCTGTGGAGGCGGTATCTGGTGGAAGACATCTTCTTCTTCCGGCTGCTCTGGCGTGAGTGGCTGCGCCAGCGGCGCGCACGTTTGCCGCAGCGGGCCGAGGACCACCGCCGTTGTTTCCG
>CAYMLC010000273.1:2493-4416 GCA_964390765.1 uncultured Nitrospirales bacterium | reverse complement strand
CGCTCTTCGCCTGGATTCCGCTGGCCGCGCTGCTGATGCTGGACCGCAACAGCGCGCGCGGCTTCACCATCGCCATGCTGGCGGGACTCCTGCTCCTGCCCGAGGCGCGCGAGTTCGAGTTGCCCGGCGTGCCGGACATCAACAAGGCGAACGTCACCATCATCGGGGTGCTCATCGGCACGCTGTTGTTTCACCCCGGCAAGTTCGACCGCTTCCGCTTTACGTGGTCCGACCTGTTCATCCTCTGCGCGCTCCAGTGTACGGTGATCACGGCCTACTGGAACTACGACCTGCGCACCACGCTGAGCGACAGCTTCACGTTCGCGCTGAATTTTGCGGCGCTGGTCGTGCTGGCGCGCATCCATCTGGGCACGCTGTCGGGCGTGCGCACCTTCCTGCTGGGCGTGGTCGTGGCATCGGTGGTCATGGCGCCGCTGGCCTTGTGGGAATGGCGCATGAGCCCGCAACTGCACACCACGACCTATGGCTACTTCCAGCACGTATTCCAGCAGCACGCACGCGGCAGCTTCTTCCGCCCGATTCTCTTCTTCTCGCACGCCCTGGCGCTGGGCCGCTTCTTCGCGTTCGCGGCCTTTCTGGCGCTGCTGCCGATGCGGCGCGACCTCGTGCAATGGCTGGGGCCGGCCGGCCGCTTCGTATTTTTGGCGCCGCTGGGCGGGCTCATCCTGTCGATGTCGTGGGGGCCGATGCTGCTTTTCATGCTGTTGTGTGCGGGCTATTTCGTGGTCGAGCGCATGCCCAAGCTGAGCCTCGCGCTACCTGCCGCCGCCCTCACGCTGATTCTCGTTCACTTTGCCGGCACGCCGGTCTTCGCCATCGCGCAGAACGCCATTGCGCAGGTGGCGCCCGACCGCGCGGCCTCGCTGCAGTACCGCGTCGACGCGCTGGACGAATACAGCAGCGTCATCCTGGCGCGGCCGCTCTTTGGCTTTGGCACCCAGGGTGAAGGCCGCATTCAGGGGCGCGCCACCGATTCGCAGGCGCTCATCAGTCTCTTGCGTGCGGGCTTCATTGGTACTTTCTTCTACTTCGGGTGGTACGTGCTGGCGCTGTGGTCGGCCACCGGCGTTGCCGAGCGTACCCGCGGCACCGTCTTTTTCCGGCGTGCGCTTGGCGCGTGCCTGGTCGGCGGACTGGGGCTGGCGGTGACCGTCATCGACGCCGGCCTCGACCTGTGGATGATTCTCACGCTGGCGCCCATGGTCACCCTGCACGCCTGGCTGAAGGACCAACCCCCGCGCCTGGCGCCCGCGCCGCCGCGCTTCGTGCCGGCGCGTTCCACCTCCTGAGCGTGGACCCTGCCGCCGCAGTTCCGCCGCGTGTGCTGGTGCTGGTGGCGGGCGACCCCGACAGCGCCCGCGCCTTTTCCGGTTCCGCACGCCACTTGTGCGCCGCCATCGAAGCGGCGGGCATGCTGCACGCCAAGGCCAATGTGCTCGGCTGGACCGACCCCTTCCAACGCGGTGCGTGGCCCATGCGCGCGCTGCGCAAGCTCGACCGCCTGGGCCTGGAAGACGCCTACCGCTGGTCCGACTGGTGTTTCGCGCGCAATACCGCCCGCGCCCAGCGCACGGCCGCACAGCATCCGGGGTTCGACGCGTGCCTGATGTACGGCACCACCTTCCTGCCGCAATTGAACCGGCCCACCTACTGCTATTTCGACGCGACCGTGGCGCAGGTGGCGCGCGGCGCCGGCTGGGAATTCGCCGGGTTCAGCCCCCAGACCGTGGCGCGGCTGCAGGCGTATCAGGGCCACGTCTTTGCGCGGTGCGCCGCCGTAACGCCGCGTACGCAATGGGCGGCCGATTCGGTGATCGCCGACTACGGCGTGCCGCCCGACCGGGTGACGCCGATTGGCGCGGGCGCCAATTACCTGGCCGCCGCCCCCGGGCACGGCCCCTA